>JBEGUD010000112.1:0-20704 GCA_041179065.1 Bacteroidota bacterium
TTGTAAAAAGGCAACTACTTTTTTTTCACGCTCCAAACTAGCATCATAATTAGGTGCGCCCAAATGAAAATCTGAGAGCAAATAAATTTTACGACTAGAAGAAGCATGAATAGTAGCTGTCATATGCTTTTAATTATTTCTGTCTACTAAAAAACAGTACACTTCTTTAGGACCATGCACCCCAACTACGAGCGTTTTTTCAATATCTGCCGTTCTACTTGGGCCACTTGCAAGCGTTATAAGCGAAGGCAACTGATTGCCGTAATGTTTGGTAACAGTTTTTAAACCATCTGAAATATCATACACGACTTGATCGGTATAGGCAATACAAATATGAATAGGTGCATACACACTTACCGTTCTGCCACTTTGTTGACCCGCAGAAAGTATCATACTTCCGGTTCGGGCAATTAAATTATCACAACTGGTAATAGCCGCATCGCAATATTCTAAATCTTCTGATTGCATGCCACCAAAACCCGCTTTGGTTAACATTTCAATTAAGGCATTTTCGCGGCAATAGGTTTGCTTCCAATTGCGCTGAATAAAAAGCATACTTAATTGTGAAGCGAGTTCTTTTTCACTGGAACAAAATGCAAACTTGCCTTGTAGGCCAGAAAAATTTTCGGCAAACAACACCGAAAGGTCTTCTTTGGTGGTGGGGTATGTTGTGGAAACCGTATCAACCGCCGAAAATGGCACAGGCACTGGCTTCGCCAGTGCCTGTTTTATCTTTTGTAAAATATTTTCTCTTGCGCTTTTTGCCATCCTTAAGCTATTAATTTGATGCTGATGTTTGATCTTCTGAAGCAGCAGGCACATCTGTACCTTCGGTTGCTACAGGAGCAGCTTCCTCTGTGATAGCAACTTCTGGTGCAGCTTCTACTTCAACAATCTTTTTTTCTTCAAAAGGTCTTTTGCCAATAAGTGTTTCAACATCTGATTTATGCAACACTTCTTTAGCGAGTAATTCTTTTGCTAAAATTTCAACCGCTTCTTTTTTATCACGAAGTAATTGAAGTGTACGCTGGTATGCATCTTCAATAATACCGCGCACTTCGTGGTCAATAATTTTACCAGTTTCTTCACTATATGGTTTGGTAAAGGTGTTTTCTTGAGAAGGATCGTAGTAACTCACATTACCTACTTTGCTATTCATACCATATGCAGTAACCATACTGTAAGCAATACGCGTAATTTGTTGTAAGTCGTTAGATGCTCCAGTAGAAATTTTTCCAAAGAATATTTCTTCTGCTGCTCTACCACCGAGTGTCATACAAATTTGATCCATTAACTGATCGGTATTGTAGAGGTACTGCTCAGTTGGGGTATACTGCGCATAACCAAGTGCAGCCGTACCACGAGGTACAATGGTAACTTTTAAAAGCGGATACGCATGCTCTAAAAACCAACCACAAACAGCGTGACCTGCTTCGTGGTATGCGATAATCGATTTTTCGTGCGGCGCTATAATTTTATTTTTCTTTTCAAGTCCACCAATCACACGGTCAATGGCGTCTTGGAAATCAATCATTTCTACAGATTCTTTTCCTTTTCGTGCAGCAATAAGTGCAGCTTCGTTACAAACGTTTGCAATATCAGCACCTGCAAATCCAGGTGTTTGCTCAGCTAGTTTATGTAAATCAAGTGCTTCAGAAATTTTGATAGGCTCAAGGTGCACTTTAAAAATTTCTTCTCTTCCTTTAACGTCTGGTTTGTCTATCGAAATTTGACGATCAAAACGTCCCGGTCTTAAAAGCGCAGAGTCTAATACGTCTGGCCTGTTGGTTGCAGCTAAAATAATAATGCCCGTGTCACCACCAAAACCATCCATTTCAACTAATAGTTGGTTTAAGGTATTTTCACGTTCGTCATTACTCATCATGGCATTTTTACCACGTGCACGACCTATCGCATCAATTTCATCAATAAAAATAATACAAGGCGCTTTTTCTCTTGCTTGCTTGAATAAATCACGCACACGACTTGCACCCACACCTACAAACATTTCAACAAAATCAGATCCACTTAAACTAAAGAAAGGAACCTGTGCTTCACCAGCCATGGCTTTAGCAAGCAATGTTTTACCAGTACCTGGAGGACCTACTAGTAATGCACCTTTTGGAATTTTACCGCCAAGTGCGGTATACTTTTTTGGATTTTTTAAGAAGTCAACAATTTCCATCACTTCCACTTTGGCTTCGTCAAGTCCTGCAACGTCTCCAAAATTGATATTTACTTTAGCGCCCTTATCAAATAAGGTTGCCTTTGATTTTCCAATATTAAAAATACCTCCAGCGCCACCGCCCGGACCGCCAGCACCGCCACCCATTTTACGCATGAGTAGTAACCAAACCACTACTATAATTACAAGCGTAAAAATAGACTGAAGTACGCCGCCCATCCAATCTGCAGCTTTTACAATATCTCTTTTAACTTCTGGCAACTGATGTTGCTCTGTAAATTTTTGTAAATTTTCGTCAAATGATTTCCAATCCAAAACTTCAAAAACAAATAATGGTGCGCCCTTTACTTTTTCTTTAGGTAATACAACGCCAAATTTTTTAACGTAGAATTCTTTTTTAAGACTATCGCCATTAATGTATACTTGTACCTCATCTTTGTTTTTTACAAAATCAAGTTTGGTAACATCGCCTGCTAAAAGCATTTGTTGTTTAAACTCCTGCTCGGTGGTCTTTTTTAATTCTGGCGAAAAATTCATTAACTGAGACACCAATAGGCCAACAATAACGACGCCATAAATCCAATAGATATTGAACTTAGGGGTCTTTTTGCCGCCTTTACCTTTGTCTTGAAAATTAAATTTTGGTTGCTTCTCTTCTGACATATACTTTCTATTATTCGTGGATTTGTGATACAGCATCACTCCACATTTCTTCTAATTTATAAAATTCTCTCGCTTCTGGATGCATCACGTGCACCACTACATTAACGTAATCAATGATTACCCATTGCAATGCTTTTCGTCCTTCGTGTTTATATGGATTTTCGCCGCACACCTGTTTTACTTCTTCTTCGATGTGATCAGCAATGGCACGCACTTGTGTGGTACTGGATGCTTGGCACACAATAAAAAAATCGGCTGCTGCTTCTTCAATTTTGCGTAGATCTAAACTTACAACATGCTCACCTTTTTTATCTAAAATGGCATTAATGATCGTTTTTAGAATTTTTGAGCTTTTCGTTAACCGGGTAATCGTACTTTTTGGTCGATTTTTTAATACAGAAAGGGGTTCCAACAATACAGTTATTTAGTGATTAATAATTTGATTTAGACGTAGCTCTTGTAACTTCGTCAAAAATACTAATTCTTTGGCTTCAGCAGGCTTAAATACACCCATCGGTTTACCATTTACAGAATTAACTGAAGTAGATAGTACCAACATCTATGCCATGAACCAAGTTAAGACAAACCTGGCTGTGCATGGCGCTGCATTTCTAGCGCAAAAACAATGGGCAGGAAAGGGCCAAATGGGAAAGGTTTGGGAGGCTGAAACGGGTCAAAATATCCTATTATCGGTGGTTTTGGACCCAAAAAAGCTTGTTTTTGATGGTTTGGCCATGGATCCATCAGTGGTGAGTATGCTTGTGGCCGCCGGATGTTTTAACTTTTTTGTTACATATGCTGGTGACGAAACAAGTATCAAATGGCCCAATGATATCTATTGGCGTGACAGAAAGGCAGCGGGCATTTTAATTGAAAACAGCTTTAGAGGTTCTATCTGGCAGTGGAGTATTGCAGGAATGGGGGTAAACATCAACCAAACTGAGTTTGGAACGGATTTGAACAAAGCCGTTTCACTCAAACAAATTACCGGCAAAACATTTCTTGTGCCAGCACTTGCAAAAGAATTGTGTAATCACATAGAAGCTGCTTTTCAAATAGCAGTAGATAAAGGACCCGAGGCCCTACTCGCGCTCTATAACAATGTACTCTATAAAAAAGGGGAGCAAGTCTCATTAGACATTGAGGGTCAAAAAATAACTGCTACCATTTGTAGGGTTTTATCAAATGGATATTTAGAAATTGAAACAGAAAATGGAATCAAACAATCGCATGCCCTAGGTGTTATAAAGTGGTTATCATAAATAAAAAACAACAACATGTCTTCAACCATAAAATTGACACAATTTTCTCATGGCGCCGGATGCGGATGTAAAATTGCACCAGCGGTATTAGAAACAATTTTAGCTTCTTCGCTACCAAAAATTGAAAACAAAAATTTGCTCGTTGGCTACGGAAGTAAAGACGATGCAGCTGCTTATGATATGGGCAATGGTCAAGCCATAATTAGCACCACCGATTTTTTTACACCCATTGTAGATGATGCTCATGCCTTTGGAAAAATTGCCAGTGCCAATGCCATTAGCGATGTGTATGCCATGGGCGGAAAGCCACTCATGGCCATTGCAATATTAGGTTGGCCAGTGAATACAATTCCTGCAGCCCTCGCAGCAGAAGTGTTAGAAGGCGCTCGAAGTATTTGCGCAGAAGCTGGCATTCCACTCGCGGGCGGACATAGTATTGATAGCACTGAACCTATTTTTGGATTAGCGGTTACTGGGATAACACCGATTGCAAACCTCAAAAAAAACAATACGGCAAAACTGGGTGATGTACTCTTTGTTACAAAACCAATTGGGGTTGGCATATTAGCAACCGCACAAAAAAGAGACGCTTTAGAACCGCAAGACCTTGCACCATTTATTGAGCAGTTAACAACACTCAATAAAATTGGCGAACTACTGGGGGGCATACCAGAAGTGCATGCACTCACTGATATCACCGGCTTTGGACTATTAGGACACCTTATAGAAATGGCAGAAGGAAGCGGACTTAGTGCACATATTAATTATTCGAAAATTAAAATGATAGAGGCTGCTAAAAAATATTTAGCCAATCGCATGGTGCCAGATGCCACGTATAGAAACTGGAATTGCTACAGTACAAAAACAAGTTTTGATCCGGGCGTTAATGTCATGGAAGCCTTTAGTATGTTACCGGATCCACAAACCAATGGTGGTTTACTGGTAGCCGTTGATCCAGGCGCGGTTTCGTTGATCGAGGAAGTGTTTACCAAAAATGGGCTCGAGGCATTTATCGAACCTATTGGCGTATTAGAAGCAGTGGGCGAAAAAGTAGTGGTGGTAAAAAACTAAGCAATACTACCAAACGCTAAAAAACCATATTCCCTTTGTTTTTTATTTGCTCATTGGTAAGCTCTGCCACCATTTGAACACCGTTTAATGCTTTTACAGTTTGCTTGATCCAATTGCATTTTTCATCGTCCACAAAATCACCTTTTGTGAGCCACAAAAAGTCCATGTGTCTAAACTCTGGTAACAAATATTCGCCATCGCAATGGTTGTGGTATAAATAGTGTACTAAAAAACTATTGGGTTCTTTGGATTCATAAATACTAAAATAATAACTACGTTCCTTTTTTTTGAGATGAATTTCGATGGCCGGATTGAGTCTAAATTGATGGCCCAATTGATTGTTTAATTGCAAACAAAATTGATGACTTTTGATAGGTGCAATAATGCCTAATAAACGCGTGTCATCAAAAAAATCTTCGTTAAGCTCATCAATATTTAGTTTGAGTTTCATAGCATTAATTTACTGCATCCATTAAAATGAAACGGAAAAACTTATTTCTTCTGCACCACGTTTTATGCGTAGCATCGTTTGGTCTCCTTTTTTAAACTTGCTAAGTGTTTGCATATAACTATTTACGTCTACAAACTTATAGTCGCCTAGTTGTAGTAAGATATCACCTGCTTGTAGCCCTAATTTTTCCGCGAGTTTACCCGGGCTTACTCCATCAATGCGCATGCCCGTACCACTGTAGCCATAATCTGGAATAACGCCTAAACTTACTGTAAACTTAGTGCTGCGGCCCATTTGAGGCTCTGTAGTTTTAATAAAGTCAAGTTTTGGCAAGCTATCTGTGATACCCATCATTTGATAGGCGAGTGTTACAATATTTGCTGTTGCCTCATAATTAATTTTATCTGCATCATCTGAAGCTTTGTGATAATCGGGATGACTTCCCGTAAAGAAAAACTGAACCGGAACGCCTGCTCTATAAAAACTAGCGTGATCACTAGGGCCACTACCTGTACTATCAAATTTTACAATAAGCGGCGTAGATAACCTGTTCCAAATTTGACTCCACTTACTAGACGTACCATATCCACCCACCGTTAATTTATGAGAAGTATCATAACGGCCTACCATATCCATGTTAATCATATAATTGATGGCGCCAGGCATTGTTGGATTTTCTATCCAATATTTACTTCCCAAAAGTCCCAATTCTTCTCCCGAAAAATGAAGGAATAAATAATTATGATGTGCCGGCGATTTTTGTTTTAGGAGGCGGGCTATTTCGAGCAAAGCACCGGTACCACTGGCGTTGTCGTCTGCACCGTTATGAATTACATGTCCCGTGTCTAATGCATTTTTATCTTCGTTAAAACCCAGGTGATCATAGTGTGCGCCTATTACAACGGTGTTCGCTGCACCATTATTTATATAAGCTGCTACATTTGTTGCAGGTCTTTTTTTCTCTACAATGCGCACCCCTAATTCAAGTTCCAAAGTAGCTGACGGATCTGTAAAATGTTGAAGGCCTGCCTGTGTCAAATAAATGACAGGAATGGGAAATGCACCTGATCTATCATTTTTATTGAACTGAATATTATCAACAATAGATCCAGTGTTGTATAATATAAAAGCGGTAGCACCTTTTGCCCCAGCTGTTGTCACTTCTTTTTTAATCCATGCCTCTACATCAAAGTGAGGATTGGATTTATTTTCTTCCAGTGTTTCTTTGATGTCTTTAAACCAAGGCTGGCCTTTTTCTTGCAATGCCATGGCTGGCTTACCGGTTACTTGTGCAGACGCACTTGTTGCCATAGGAAAAAAATCTTTTTCAATTTTTAAACGAAAACTATTAACCGTAAAATGAGTTGCAGGGTCAACTTGCAAGCCCTCATTGATTTCAAATTTTTGCACATAGCCAGCTGTACCCTTGGGACTGATTCCCATCAACTCATATTGTTTTACCAAATAGTCCATGGCAGCATCGGCGCCAGCTGTACCCGTTCTTCTTCCTTCTAATGCATCACTGGCCAAGTACCCAATATGTGATTTTAAATTAGAAATGAGTGCTGCTTTTTGCTTTTCTGCCTCAATTTTAATTTTACGTTTGCTCTGTGATAATCCTAAAAAAGGCACTAATAATAGGACCCAAAACCATCTTTTACCCATTTTGCTTGCTTTATTACGTACAAAAGTAAGCGATTCTGTTCCCAATCTCGTAACTACCCTCCCCTGTTTGGGGGTACTTTTGTGGCCATCTATTTAAACTTGAGTCAAAAAGACCTCCATATTGCTTTAGTGGGTAACCCCAACAGTGGAAAAAGTTCCATTTTTAATGCTTTGACGGGCCTACACCAACAGGTTGGCAATTTTCCAGGGGTAACAGTTGACAAAAAAACGGGTACGCTTCAGTTACCAGATGCTACCCATACAACCCTCATAGACTTACCGGGCACCTACAGTTTGTACCCTCGAAGAGCCGACGAGTGGGTGGCATACAAGGTACTCATGGGTACCGACGACACTATTAAAGCAGACGCCGTTTTACTTGTTGCCGATGCCAGTAACCTCAAAAGAAATTTACTTTTTTGTAGTCAAATCATTGACCTACAAATCCCGGTTGTGATGGCCCTCACCATGAATGATATTGCATCTAGTAAGGGTATTAAAATAGATATTGCGGGACTCGAAAAAGAATTAGGAATTACCATTATAGCAGTGAACCCTCGAAAAAACAAAGGAATTACTGAATTAAAAAAAGCATTACAGCAATTAACTGTAAAGCCCAGTGCCCCTTCTGATAAAAAATTTATTGATACAAAAAAATTAGCCCCAGCAGCCATTGATGGAATACATCAAATAGTACCAGGCTTAAGTAATTATGCTGCTGTACATTACTTAATCAATCACGAAAATTTTCCGTTAAAGCAAGAGACACAAAAAGAAATTGAGGGACTTGAAATTACGCATCAATTTAACCCTACAAAAACGCAGGCCGAAGAAATTTTACAGCGCTACTCTCAGATTAGAGAAGTGATGCGAAAGTTTGTAGTGGAGCCAGGACCCTTAGAAAAAAAGATTTTTTCAGATAAATTAGATAATATTTTATTACACCGAGTTTGGGGTTATGTGATATTATTAGCAGTGTTGTTTATTTTATTTCAAAGCGTTTATTGGCTCGCAAGTTTCCCAATGGATGGCATTGAGTGGGCCTTTGCAAAAGGCGGAAGCTCGCTAGCAGCATGGCTTCCAGAAGCATGGTGGAGTAATTTAATCATCAACGGATTGGTGGCTGGCCTCAGTGGTATATTAGTTTTTGTGCCACAAATCATGATTTTATTTGGGCTTATTACCATGCTTGAAGATAGTGGTTACATGGCGCGCATTAGTTTTTTAAGTGACAGGCTTATGCGTAAAGTGGGACTGAACGGAAAAAGTGTAATGCCCATGGTAAGTGGTTTTGCATGCGCCGTACCAGCCATTATGAGCGCACGCAATATTGAAAACAGAAAAGAAAGGTTATTAACTATTTTAGTAACCCCACTCATGAGTTGTAGTGCACGCTTACCTGTATTTACGATTCTAATTTCGCTGGTGATTGATAACGATTACTACTTTGGATTTTTAAGTTTACAAGGGCTTGTAATGATGGGCCTATACTTATTAGGTATTGTAATGGCGATGCTTGTGAGCTATATTTTAAAATGGTTTATTCGCATTCAGGAAAAAAGCTTTTTTATTTTAGAACTTCCCATGTACAGAGCACCGCGTTGGAAAAACGTAGGAATCACCATGATTGAAAAAGCAAAAATATTTGTAACAGATGCTGGTAAAGTAATTATGATTATTAGCTTACTCTTATGGTTTTTGAGTAGCTATGGTCCTGGAAATCAAATAGAACAAACCACAAAAAAATATACAGCACTTGAGCAGGTATTACCCATAAAAAAAGACTCTTTACAAAAAGAATATGCTGCCGAAAAATTACAACATTCCTATGCTGGTATTTTAGGCAAAGCCATTGAGCCTGCTATTACGCCGCTTGGTTACGACTGGAAAATTGGCATTGCACTTATAACGTCCTTTGCAGCAAGAGAGGTTTTTGTGGGCACGATGGCCACTTTATATAGTGTAGAAGACAGTGAAGACAGCTCACTCAGACAAAAATTAGCTGCAGCCAGGCATCCAGATGGAACCAAAGTATACACCCTAGCAGCTGGGCTTTCACTCATGATATTTTATTTACTAGCCATGCAGTGTATGAGTACACTCGCCGTTGTTAAAAGAGAAACAAAGTCTTGGAAATGGCCAGCGTTTCAACTGGTGTATATGACGGCACTCGCATATGGCATGAGCTGGCTAACCTATGTTTTGTTTAGTTAACAAACTATAATTACCTGTACGTTTCCCATAATAATTTAGAAACTTTTCGCGCAAGTTCCCAGGCTTCATTATTTAATTCCCAACTGGTGTCTTTATTATTTTTGGTACAAATACAAAAAACGTAACGGGCATTTTTTCCGGACACATACATCGCTTCACTTCTGCTGGCATTAACTGCACCGTTTTTACTAGCTACAAAAACATCTGGCGGAATTTGTGAAATAGCTTCTTCATCCCAATAATTTCTACCCAATAAACGAAGCATTTTTTCTGAAGAAGAAGCGTCCATTAAATTCCTATTGGCTAATGCTTCAAACAAAGAAGCCATCTCTTTTGGCGATGTTTGTCCCCAGCCAAACTGCTCTCTATTTGCTTCTCTACCTGGTGTTCTGCTATTTACCCTTGTTGCCGTATAACCAATGCTATCAAGGATTTGATTGATTTTTGTTCCAGTACCAGCCAGTGACTGTAACCATAAACTTGCTGTATTATCACTTGTTGTGAGCATGAGCATGATTACTTTACTGAGCTCTACTTTTTCATTATTTTTTAAAGACGCAAGTAAATCCGATCCAGCATAAAACAAAGAATCTTTATAGGTTAATTCCTGATGGTATTTGAGTTCGCCTTTATTGATTTTATCCATGATGCCTATAAGTATGGGAACCTTTACCATACTCGCCGTTGGAAAAATACTATCAGCGTTAATGCTTGCGGTTTTTCCAGTATGCAAGTCTTTAACATAAATACCAACATCACCTTTAAATCCAGTAGTAAAGGTTTCTAACGCGTGCTGTAATTTTTTATTGACTTTTTGTGCTTGTGCAGGAACAAGTGCAACTACAAAAATGAAGGCGAGTAATTTTTTCATAGCATTTATTTCTTTTTAGGGGTACCTAAAATTTCTTGACCATGATTTTTAGAATCAGGCTTAGTAATGATTTTTTCAATCACACCGTTTTCATCGATTAAAAAAGTGGTGCGCAAAGTGCCCATATAGGTTTTGCCCATAAACTTCTTTTCGGCCCAAACTCCATATTTTTCATGAATTACCAGGTCAGTGTCGGCAATGAGCGAAAAGGGTAATTCGTGCTTGGCTATAAATTTGAGGTGGCTTTTTTGGTCGTCTGAGCTCACACCTAACACTTGGTAGCCCTTTTTGGCTAATACTTTATAATTATCCCTTAGGTTACAAGCCTGTACCGTACAGGTAGGCGTCATGTCATGGGGGTAGAAATATAAAACCAGTTTTTGACCCTTAAAACTAGATAGGGCAAGGGTTTTACCATTTTGGTCGAGGCCTTTAAAGGCAGGGGCTTTGGATCCTTCTTGTAGCATGTTTGACTGTTTTGGGGTTTAAAAATAAGGAGGTAATACTTGTATAATAAAATTAACCTCAATTAGTTCAAAAAAAATACCCCCTTCTGCTCCCCCTTTATTAAATTTGCACAATTTATTTTTTTGTTCCTATGCCAAAAGACAACTCCATAAAATCGGTACTTATTGTTGGTTCTGGGCCCATTATTATTGGCCAGGCCTGCGAATTTGATTATTCTGGTTCTCAAGCTGCTAGAAGTTTGCGTGAAGAAGGTATCAAAGTGATTTTGATTAATTCAAATCCGGCCACCATCATGACCGACCCGATGATGGCAGATAAAGTATACTTGTTACCGCTTACGATCGAAAGCCTTGAGCAAATTTTACAGGAAAACGATATTGACGCTGTACTTCCAACAATGGGTGGTCAAACAGCATTAAACCTTTGTAAAGAAGCGGACGAAATTGGCATTTGGAACAAGTACAACGTACGCATGATTGGTGTAGACGTTGCTGCCATAGATACCGCAGAAGACCGTGAAAAGTTTAGACAACTGATGGTTAAAATTGGAATGGCCGTTGCGCCAAGCCGTGTAGCCAATAGCTTTTTAGAAGGAAAAGAATTTGCACAAGAAATTGGATTCCCACTTGTTATTAGACCTTCATTTACACTTGGGGGTACCGGTGGTGGATTTGTACATACCAAAGATGATTTAGATGCTGCACTCGAAAGAGGTTTAAAGGCTTCTCCAATACATGAAGTACTGGTAGAAAAAGCAGTACTAGGATGGAAAGAATATGAGCTGGAATTATTACGTGACCAAAACGATAATGTTGTTATCATTTGTACCGTAGAAAATTTAGACCCGATGGGTGTGCATACTGGTGATTCTATTACCGTTGCACCTGCCATGACGCTAAGTGATACTGCATTCCAAGAAATGCGCAACAAAGCCATTTTGATGATGCGTTCACTTGGTAATTTTTCTGGTGGATGTAACGTGCAATTTGCACTGAACCCTGCCACCGAAGAACTGATTGCTGTTGAAATCAACCCACGTGTGAGTAGATCATCAGCGCTTGCATCTAAAGCAACAGGTTACCCTATTGCAAAAATTGCAGCAAAGCTTGCGATTGGTTATAGTTTAGATGAATTAAAAAATCAGATTACACAAACCACTTCTGCTTATTTTGAACCAGCACTTGATTACGTTATTGTAAAAGTGCCACGTTGGAATTTTGATAAATTTAAAGGTGCCAACGATACACTTGGTTTACAAATGAAGAGTGTGGGTGAAGTAATGGCCATTGGAAGAAACTTTAAAGAGGCGATTCAAAAAGCTTGTCAGAGTTTAGAAAATGAAGCGATTGGCCTAGGTTACTACGGTAAGAGTCTCATGAAAAGCGAAGACCTGGTTGAATATATTAAAACACCAAAGTGGGACCGTATTTTTAGAATTAAAGATGCACTCATGGCGGGTTCTACTGTTAAATCTATTGCACAAGCAACGGGTATTGACAGATGGTTTTTACACCAGATTTTGCAAATTTGTAATATCGAAAAAGAAATTGCAACACACACATTAGAATCCCTTCCAGAAAGCTTATTAAAAGAAGCCAAAAAATGCGGTTTTGGTGATGTGCAAATTTCTAAAATCTTACAAGGTGATTGCACCGATGAACAAGTGTACGAAAAAAGAAAAGCACTAGGCATTACAAGGGTTTACAAGATGGTAGATACCTGTGCCGCAGAGTTTGAAGCAAAGACACCTTATTTTTACAGCACTTTTGAAGGATAAAAAACACTTCTTATGAAATTACAAGACATACAAGTACAAAACGAAAAAGAAACACGTGGTGGATTTGGTGAAGGCATTCACGAAATCGGAAAAGAAAATGAAAATGTAGTAGTACTTACTGCAGATTTAGCAGGTTCTTTAAAACTAGGACCCTTTATCAAAGATTTTCCAAACCGTTTTGTACAAGTAGGTATTGCAGAAGCCAATATGATTGGTATTGCAGCTGGTATGACCATTGGAGGTAAAATTCCGTATACTACAACTTTTGCAAATTTTAGCACGGGTAGGGTGTACGATCAAATCAGACAAAGTGTTGCGTATAGTAATAAAAATGTAAAAATTTGTGCATCCCACGCGGGCCTTACCCTTGGTGAAGATGGTGCAACACATCAAATATTAGAAGACATTGGACTTATGAAAATGCTTCCGGGCATGACCGTTATTGTTCCTTGCGATTTCAACCAAACCAAAGCAGCTACTAAAGCAATTGCTTCTTATGAAGGTCCTGTTTATTTAAGATTTGGTCGTCCAAAATGGCCAAACTTTACGGCTGTTGATGGTAGTGATTTTGTTATTGGTAAAGCACAACAATTATCAGAAGGAACCGACGTAAGTATTTTTGCTTGCGGTCATATGGTTTGGAAAGCGATTGAGGCTGGTCGCATACTAGAAGAAAAAGGATTGAGTGTAGAAGTAATCAATATCCATACCATTAAGCCTCTTGATGAAGAAGCAATTGTACGTTCTATTCGCAAAACCAAATGTGCTGTAACCGTTGAAGAACACAATATCATTGGTGGACTTGGTGATAGCGTTGCACAAGTTGCAGCGAAACACTGCCCGGTTCCTATCGAATACATTGGCACCAACGATACTTTTGGAGAAAGTGGTACCCCAACACAACTTCTAACAAAGTACGGATTGGATACACCATTTATTGTAGCTGCTGCCGAAAAAGTAATCGCAAGAAAATAATTGTAATAATTATTTAAGGGGCTAGGCGTTCTATTTTCCAGTTCAAATCTGTTCTAGTATCAGTTGCCGCATTGTAGGCACTGTTTTCTAGTACATATCTAATACGGTCGTGTAAACGACTGGATCTGCCTTGCCAAAATTCGATGCTTGTAGGTTTTACAATATAGCCACCCCAATGGTCTGGTCTTTCAATGGAATCATTGGCAAAAATAGAACTGTACCTTTCTACATTTTGTTCAATCACCAACCTGTTTTCAATCACTGCACTTTGTGGTGAAGCCCAAGCACCTATTCTACTAGAAGCAGGTCGTGAATTAAAATATCGATCACTTTCTTCGGCACTTACTTTTTCAACCGTTCCTTCAACTCTAATTTGTCTTTCTAACTCTTTCCAGAAAAAAACAAGTGCTGCTTTTGGATTTTGCGCTAAATTTTTACCCTTATCACTTTCGTAATTCGTAAAAAATATAAAACCATTTGGGTTGTACCCTTTTAATAAAACAATACGAGCAGCCGGAACACCAGCAGCATTTGCAGTTGCGAGTGTCATGGCATTTACTTCATCAATTTGTGAAGCCACAGCCTCATTCCACCAACGTGTAAATTGATCGATGGGATTTGCAGCAACATCGGCTTCTTCTAGTGAAGCCAACTTATAATCTTTTCTGATATCTGCAATTTCGTTACTCATACTGTTTATTTATGCGATTTCTTCTACAACTTTAACATGTCTACCAGATACAAAAATATATACAGCCGGTACCACAAACAAAGTTAAAAATAAGGAGAAGAAAATGCCACCCACAATTACAATACCAAGTGGCATGCGGGACGTTGCAGCTGCTCCTAAACTAAGTGCAATAGGAAGTGCTCCAAGTGCAGTTGCTAAACTGGTCATTAAGATAGGACGTAAACGTTGTGAAGCAGCTTCTAGTACTGCTTCTTTTTTAGCGAACCCTTCTAGTCTTTTGTTGTTGGCAAATTCAACAATTAAAATCCCGTTTTTGGTAACAAGCCCAATGAGCATGATCATACCAATTTGAGAGAATATATTAAGTGTTTGATCAAACATCCATAAACTAATAAGTGCACCTGCGATAGCGAGTGGCACGGTAATCATGATAATAAATGGATCTTTAAAACTTTCGAATTGACCAGCCAGTACCAAATAAATAAGTAAGAGTGCTAATAAAAATGCAAAAGTCGTATTGGAAGAACTCTCTTTAAAATCACGTGAAGGACCACCGTACGCAGTATGAAAACTTTCATCCAATAAACGTTTAGATATTTCATCCATTGCTTTTACACCATCACCAATCGTTTTACCTTCTGCAAGTGATGCACTAATCGTAGCGGATCTAAAACGGTTGTAGTGATAAAGTGTTGGTGGGTTAGAGCTTTCTTTTAAATCTACAACTGCAGAAAGCGGAATCATTTCGCCACGGTTATTACGCACATATAAACTTAAAATATCGCTAGGGGTTTGTCTATCCTTTAACGCCACTTGAGAAATAACATCATACTGTTTTCCTTTCATGGTAAAATATGCCAGTCTTCTACCACTAAAAGCACTAGACACAACATCGGCAACATCAGAAATAGATAAGCCTAAGTCTTTTGCTTTTATTCTATCTATCGTTAATTGCAGTTCGGGTTTACTAAACTTTAAGTTTACATCCACGTTCTGGAATGTCTTGTCTTTTCTTGCTTCCTCTAAAAATTTAGGAATCATTGATTTTATCTTCTCAAATTCCAAATTTTGTAAAATGAGTTGAACAGGAAGAGCACCTCTAGAACCAAGTCCTACAGATATTGTTTGCTCTTCTACAGGAAAAATTCGGGCATTGTTAAATTGAGATAATTTTTTAGTAACCGCTTTTACAATATCACTCTGTGATCTTTTTCGATCTTCAGGATCAACGAGCGCAATTCTTGCCGTACCACCATTCACCCCACCATTTCCACTAAAGCCTGGAATGGAAGCAAATACAAATGATTTTTCAGGAATAGAATCTGATAAATAATCGGTAAGGCCCCCTGCCACATCAGACATATAATTAAAAGATGCACCTTCTGGGCCTGTCATTTGAAAACGAATACTACTTCTATCTTCGAGGGGTGCAAGTTCTGAAGGCAGGTTTGTACCTACAAAATAGATGGCACCTAAACAGGCTACCACTATTACCCAAGCGATCCATCTAACCCTTACAAAGACTGCTAATAAACGCTTGTACCCGTTTTCCATACCTCTAAAAAACGGCTCTGTTTGCTCGTAAAATTTACCATGGCCAGCACCTTTTTTAGTTAATAGCACATTTAATACCGGCGTAATAGTTAATGAAACAAATGCAGATATTAATACGGCGGCCGCTACTGTAATACCAAATTCTCTAAATAAACTACCCACAAAACCTTGTAAGAAAATGACAGGCAAAAACACAACAGCAAGCGTAATTGAAGTTGAAATAACGGCAAAAAATATTTCTTTACTACCTTCTAATGCAGCTCTTCTGATAGGTAAGCCAAGTTCTAGTTTTCTAAATATATTTTCGGTCACTACAATACCATCATCCACCACGAGTCCGGTGGCAAGCACAATACCAAGCAAGGTTAATACATTAATAGAGAATCCAAAAATGTACATCACAAAAAACGTGGCAATCAGTGAAATTGGAATATCAATGATAGGACGAATCGCAATGAGCCAGTTTCTAAAGAAAAAGAAAATAACAAGTACAACAAGTGTAAAAGAAATAAGTAAGGTTTCTTCTACTTCTTTAATCGCTCTTCGAACATTTTTTGTTTGATCAATTAATGGCGTAAACTCAAAATCACCTTTTTCATTTTTTTTGATGTCTTCGACACGCTTATAAAATTCATCTGCAATTTTAATATAGTTCGCTCCCGGTTGTGGCGAAATAATCACACCAACACCATTGATGCCATTTAATTTCCAACTATACTCTTCTTGCTCTGGACCAATTTCAACTTTTGCAATATCTTTTAATCGAATGATACCCGTTTCGTTTTCTACAATGATCAAATTTTTAAAATCATCTTCGGTTTGTAATTTACCAAGCGCTCTAATTGTTAATTCTGTTTTATTACCATATAATTTACCAGATGGAATTTCTACATTTTCTCTATTGAGTGCTGTTCTAAAATCAGAATAGGTAAGGTTAAATGCATTTAGTTTATTGGGGTCAATCCAAATGCGCATTGCAGGACGCTTTTGACCAAAAATACTCACCGAACTTACTTCAGGAATGGTTTGGAATCTTTCTTGTAATACGTTTTCTGCGTATTCACTAAGCTCCATTAAACCTTTTGTTTTACTCTGTACCGCCATGAGTAAAATAAAATCACTGCTCGCATCCGACTTACTTACAACAGGGGGAGCATCTATATCTTGTGGCAAATTTCTGGTGGCCTGACTCACCTTATCCCTTACATCATTGGCTGCTGCTTCCAAGTCTTGATTGACTTCAAATTCAATGCTAATATTACTAGAACCATTGTTACTAGAAGAGTTAATGGTTTTAATACCTGGAATACCATTAATAGATTTTTCTAATGGTTCTGTTATTTGACTTTCAATAATATCGGCGTTGGCACCCGCATAAGAGGTTCGCACATTTATAATGGGAGGATCAATAGCTGGGTATTCACGTACCGATAAAAAATTATAACCAACAACGCCAAATAAGATGATGAGTAAATTCATCACCGTGGCAAGTATGGGTCTTTTGAGGGCTAGTTCAGAAATATTCATAATTAGTCTAGCGTTGCAATGTCACTTAATAATTTTACACTTCTTACTTTAACCGGTGCATTTGGTTTTACAAACAAAACACCACTCACCGCAATACTATCACCAACTGATAAGCCTTTAATAATTTGAATGAGTCCTTCATTTCTTTCGCCTGTTTCCACTTCTACTAATTGACCAATACCATCTTTTACAACTACTACTTTTTTAACAGTTGATTCTGGAATAATACAATTAGACGGAATTAAAATACTATTGCTAGGCGTAGTTGCATCGATAGATATTTTCACAAAAGCACCTAAATTAAAAGCTTGACCCTTTAACACAGCGCGCACTTTTAAATTTCTAGTGCTTGCATTAACAAGGGGCTCTGTAGCTGTAACAACCGCATCTGCGGTTGTTTTATTATCTGCAGACTGTACATGCACTATAGCTCCTTTTTTTATTTTTTGTGCATAAAATTCAGGAACGGAAAAATCTATTTTGAGTTGATTCACCTGCTGAATGGTGGTAATAACAGTAGCGGGTGTAACGTACGCGCCCATACTAATCATGCGAAGACCAAGCGTACCAGCAAAAGGAGCTTTAATAACCGTTTTATCAAGCTGGGCCTGAAGTACTGCTAAGTCAGCTTTTAAAGTATTCACTTGGTTAAGCACCACATCATAATCTGCTTGATTGATACCGCCAATAGCCAATAGCTTTTTTAGTCTTGCTTCGTTTTTTTGTGCAAGGTCTAATTGTACATTTATTTTTTGTTGAGACGCTTTTAAATCGGCATCATTGATACGTGCTAAAACAGTTCCAGCAGCAACAGATCCTCCTTCTGGAATTTGTAAAAAAGTAACGCGACCACTTACTTCAGATTGAATGGTTGTCATTTCGTTAGGAAGCACCGAACCATTTACTTCAATTTTTTTATTGATTTTATTATTTGAAGCAATAATAACGTCTACGATAGCAGCTTTAGGCCCACCATCTTTTTGTTTTTTTTCGTCAGGTTTACCTTTACAGGCTACAAGTGCTAAAAGGAGCACGATGGGTAGAGAACATCTTTTCAAAGTATTCATTTTAAGAACCTTAAAGGTAAATTATTTGCCCAATAAATAGAGCAAAACCTAATTAGAACGGGCCCTACCTCCTATCTTCTGAAAAAACCAATCCGATTGATTGTACTTATACTGGGTGAGGTTGTATTTATAGACATTTTCTTTGGTGGCAATACTTAAAAGATAGCCTGTTCCTTTAATGGAACCTTCACTTTTAGTGCGTATGGTTAATTGATGGTAGTCTTTGGATGTAATATTAACCCTGAAATCATGTTTTTTATCGGTGAGCACGAGGTTTTCTTCTAATAC
Organism: Bacteroidota bacterium; assembly: GCA_041179065.1. Taxonomy (GTDB): domain Bacteria; phylum Bacteroidota; class Bacteroidia; order Chitinophagales; family Chitinophagaceae; genus Sediminibacterium. The sequence continues at coordinate 18,730 of JBEGUD010000112.1, forward strand.
CTGTCCGTCAACTAATACCACTAGGGTGTCATGATCAAGAACCCCGGTTTCTGTAATTGAAAAATCGATATAAAAAGATTTGGTAAGGATGGTATCAAAATTACTTGTTGAAGGTGCCCAAGTTTCTATTTCAGTTACCGCTGGTATCACTTTTACAACACTATTCCACTCAATGAGTAGTTCGGGATTAACATTGATAAATTGTACACTTGGCTGAAAGCTAAATTTTCCCAACCTGCTTTTTCCAAAAGGACTCTCCCAAATGCCACTAAAAACCACACTGGTATCAGTAAAAATAAAATTACCATGAAGGTCAAATAAACTAGGTGTATGTTCTGTTTCATTCATCAAACAACGAACCGCTTTGGCGTAATAATTATATTTCTCTGTAGGTGTAGCGGATAGATAAAATAAATAAGCACTTAACTTTTTTTGATCGGCACTAAAAGTGGTGAGCACTGCCATCATTTGACCAGCAGTATCTATAATTTCTAATTTAGCTTTGGTGTAGGTTCTCGATTTTGAAAGTGACATAGTACCCGCATATATAGGTGGGACATTGATAATTCGGCCAGCTTGAGCATCTACTCGAATGCGTGGCTCAGAATCTATTTCCCTTACGCCATCGGGCTCAAACACAATGGCACCATACCATACACCGGTTTTGTTTTGCGCAGATACTGCTACAAAAGACATCAAAAATAAAATTATAATAAAAAGGCGCATGTTGATAAAGATAATTAATCATCTCTTCTGCGCAAACTACCTCTGTATGAATTTTTAGTTCGCTTATAAATTTCAAGTTGCTTTTCGATGTAATAACCGAATTCTAAATCATTCATTTTTGTAACGAGTTCGTAAGGGGGTCTAAAACGAACCATAAACGTATCCAATTCCGGCGATTTTAGTAGTGTAATTTTACGAACAAATGCTTTACTAAATCTGAAGTTGACATATTTTTCTTGCTCTTGATCGATGAGACGTTTTTGCAAAAACTCCATGTTCTGGTTGCGCTTAAACCTAAACATATTGATGATGGCTTCTAAATCAAAGCCAACGGTTAATCCACCAGGATTGTAATTGGGATTAGAGGTCAAGCCAAGGCTCGGTTTTTTAAAATTAAATGCTTTGGCATTGTCAATTCTATTTTGAATAGAATCATACCTGTAATAATTATTACGCACTTTCACTTCTGGCAAATCGGTAGCCTTTACGTGAATCATAATATTAAAATTGTCTAGATTAGAAATGGTATCAACAGGATATTTCATTGTGTTTTTTCCAATCATCGAAAACCAAATGGAATCTGTTTTTAATACAGTTACGATATACCTACCTGTCGAATCTGTAACACCACCTCTACCGGATGTAGACCTTACTGCTACTGCCTCTAAAGGGTTTCGGGCGGTTACATCATAGACGGTTCCTGCGATGGTAATATACTGCGCGTTGGCTTTGGGCATTTGACCTAGTAATAGGCAAAAAACAATAATAAATGGGAGTAGCCTTCGCTTCAAATGCAGCAGTTTTAAATGTAATATTATAACAGTATGCGCAGATTACCGCATTTGACCGTATAATTTAACTTGTTTTTAGTGAAGCAATAAACCCAGTAAAAATATAGAAGCAACAATCAGGGGTGCTGGTATTTTATTGATGCGAAGTAATAAAATGGTGCCCAACACAACCAACCATTGTATCAGTAAATAACTTGATGCAGCAGGGTCCGAAAAATGATCTTTCATTAAATAGGCAGTGGCGCCAAAAAGTATACCGGCAACAGCGGCATTAATACCTTCTAAAGATCTAAATATTACCACATAGCGTTTTACATAACTCCATACAGGGAAAAAGAACAGTACTAAAAAAGCACTCGGTAAAAAAATGCCAATGGCACCAATAATAATACCCATCATTTGAGCAAATGCCCCTTCCGATCGCATGGTCATACCGCCAGAAAATGCAGCGATAGAAA
>JBEGUD010000113.1:0-5262 GCA_041179065.1 Bacteroidota bacterium
CTAAAAAAATAATGGGCGACCGCTTATTTTGCATCACAGATGCTGTAACCGCCACAAATACTGGTTTTTATAAACACGAACTGGTTGGAGACAAATATGAATCGAACGGAACACTAAGTGGGTCAGCACTTACGCAATTAAAATCATTACAAAATTTAGTAGCACATGTTGGTGTAGATTTTACCGAAGCCATTAAAATGTGCAGTGTTTATCCGGCGCGCGTGATGCAAAAAAAAGAAATGAGCGGATCTATAGTTACCGGTGAAACCGCTGCCTTTGTTTGTTTAACTGATAGCAAAGAGCTCCTTAAAATAGTGGCTTCTTAATTTTTTTGCTGAATCATTTTTTTAACTGTTTCTAATTTAATATCAAAACCTTGTTTGATAGCATAAGAGCTAGGGTCTACAAATACATCTGGCATAACGCCACCGCCCTTGGGTCTTGTTTTATCCATTACTAATCGGTACAATGGAAGTCTAAATAATAGCCCTGAGTGTGGGAGTTTAATAGTAGGAATCATCATGGCAGAATTACCATAATAGCCGCCACCTGTTTCTTCACCTACAATTGTTACATTTTTTTGCTTTATAAGAGGCGAAGTAAATAAAGTTGACGCCGAAAAAGTATAGCCGCCTTGTAAAATATAAACGCTTCCATCAAAATGATTTTTTATGATGGGTGCGTAATAATGTTTTTCAAATCTTTTGAAATGAAATTTTCCGTCAGCTTCTTTTTTTGAAATCACTGTTTTAGCAAGTGCATAATACATGACATTTAAAAAACTAGACAGTGGCACTTTACCAATACCCCTGTTATTTGCTACTACACTATCCGCTATTTTAAATGAATGATCCGATATATATTGAGAGAGACGCGTAGAGTTTTTGATATTACCACCTCCATTGCTTCGTAAATCCACCACTAAATTTTTGACACCCCTTGTTTTTATGGTTCTAAAACTTTGACGCATAAATTTTCTGAGTCCTGAACCTGAAAAACTACTCAGGTTCATAAATGCTGTGTTTGCGGATGAATCAATAAGGAGTGTCCACTTTTTTGGTACTACAATTTTTGGTGCCTTGGGTTTGCTGATTGCTGTTGATGATTGCGAAACACTATCTTTTTTAGGCTTTGGTGGAACATAAGCTACGATACTTGATGTTTTTGCATTGCCCGCACTATCGATATATGAAATCTGGTACACGCTATCTGCATCACCAAACCTGGCTTTATACCACCCTGCAAAATTATTGGTGAGTACCTGACTTTTAAAATTAATACTGTTACCGTCGGTACTTATGATACCATACATACTATCTACCAAATGTTTGATGGGTAACTGATTGATGCCAGTAACTATAGTGCCTCTTTTAAAAATGCTGTCTTTAAGATGCAAATTCCCAATCACAACCGCCGAGTCTTTCCAAACTTTTAGTTGAAGTGGGAATTGCGGAAATCTATAACTAGCGTACTGCTTTGTAAGCTTTGGAGAAAAATGTACCGATGTGTGCCCACATTTGATATTCGTCAAATAGGAAGCCACTACATTTTTAAATGCCCACGCCGACATGGAATCTTTTATTGAAGCAAGTGCGCTAGAAAAATAAAAATCCATGCTATCTTTTGGCGTGTACCAATACGTGCTTGGATGATTTTGCACAATCACTTTTTGAAGTGTATGTAAATCCTTAATAAGCAGTGCTGGCGCTATTTTTGGAGCGTCTGCTAGTTTTTTTTGCGCCATAATTGGCACCCAAACAAATAGGCAACAAAAAAATAAAACAGTTTTGTAACCAGTACAGGCGCGCATAGTATTAAATTAAAATTAGGCTTCTTTAAATGCCGTCCAACCCTGTGCTGTGATGTCAAAAGTATTACCACCCTTGGTTAATAGTTTGGACCCTTCATTGATATCAACCACATAACCAATGACACTAATGTCTTCGTTCAAGGTAATTTTATCGTGGTCTTCTTGTTTAAGTGTAAAGAGTAGTTCATAGTCTTCACCACCATTGAGTGCGCACACGGTAGGGTCTAGTCCAAACTTAAATGCCGCTTTTCTAGATTCGTCAGATATCGGAAGCTTTTCTTCGTAAATCCTACAGCCAACAACGCTTTGCTTACATAAGTGAAGTACATCACTACTTATACCATCGCTCACATCCATCATAGCAGTTGGTACAATATTATTTTCGGCAAAAAATGCAATGATTTCTTTGCGCGCCTCAGGTTTTAGAAGCCTTCCAACAATATAACTTTCGTCTTCTAAATCAGGTTGTACGCCTGGGTTTTCGAGATAAATCTTTTTTTCTCTCTCCATCAGTGTTAATCCTAAAAACGCACCACCCAAATCGCCAGACACACAAATTAAATCACCTACAGCTGCGGTGCTTCTTTTTACAAATGTATCAGGTGCTACTTCACCAATGGCTGTAACAGAAATAACAAATCCTTTTTGTGAAGAAGAGGTATCGCCGCCCACTAAATCTACGCCGTGCTTTTCGCATGCAATATGCACACCTTCATAAAATTCGGTAATGGCTTCTACACTAAAGCGGTTGCTAATACCAATGCTAATAGTGATTTGTGTTGGCTGTGCATTCATGGCATAAACGTCCGAAAGGTTTACCATCACTGCTTTGTAGCCGAGGTGCTTTAGCGGCGTATACATGAGATCAAAATGTATACCCTCTAATAATAAATCGGTGGTAACTACAGTTTGTTTTCCAAAATGATCTATCACCGCTGCATCATCGCCCACCGATAAAACAGTTGATGCGTTATGCGTTTCAAAATTTTTTGTAAGGTGTTCTATCAATCCAAATTCACCAAGGGTGGTGATTTCTGTTCTTTGTTCGCTCATATTTTAATTTTTATTGTACGGGTCCGCCATTGATAATAGCTAGTAACTCGTCATGAATATGTCCATTGGTGGCTAATAAATGTGGTTGATATACGGAGTAATCATTGCCTGCATAATCGGTTACTTTGCCACCCGCTTCTTGTACCATTAGAAAACCTGCAGCGCTATCCCAGGCCTGTAATTTATGTTCATAAAACCCATCAAATTTACCAGCCGCTACCCAGCACAAATCAATGGCGGCGCTACCTAATCTGCGCACAGGTATTCCTTTTCTAATTAATTTTTCAAATACCTGAAGTGGTCCATTGGGCGTATCCAAATACGTATACGGAAAGCCTGTAACTAGGCAAGATTCTATGACCTTGGTTTTTTTACTGACACTGATTTTTTTATCATTTACAAAAGCGCCCTTTCCTTTTTCTGCAAAATAAAATTCCTGCATAATGGGGTTGTATACAGCACCCATAATAACCTGACCCTCTTTTTCGAGTCCCACACTTACGCAACAAATAGGAATACCGTTGGCAAAATTTACGGTACCATCAATAGGGTCGATAATCCATTTGTATTCCGAGCTCGTAATAATTTCTCCGGTTTCTTCGCTTAAAATAAAATGATCTGGGAAAGCAGCCTGAATCACACCAATAATGGCGCGCTCTGCAGCATGATCCGCTTCTGTTACTAAATTATTAACGCCCTCTTTGTGGCTAATTTCAAAGGCACCATTAAAATACCTTTGTAACTCGGCGGCACCCGCTTTTGTAGCAGCTATCAGTGTTTCTGTTAACATAGCGCAAAAGTAACGAAGATGCGGCCACTATTCAAGTTTTGTATCATTTTGCTTTAGCTTTGTAGCATGGCCCTATTTGACCTCTCCCTATCCCCTAAAAACACAAAAAAGGAACAGGACCGTGTTTTAAAAAAATTACTCCGTCGTGCAAAAAACACGGCATTTGGAAATACATTTCATTTTGATGCGCTGTTAAAAAGTAAAACAGTTGCAAAAGATTTTCAAAAAGCAGTGCCCATTTATAATTACAATAAAATATACAAAGAGTGGTGGCACAAAAGTATGGAGGGAGCGTCTGATGTTTGCTGGCCTGGCAAGATTAAATATTACGCATTAAGCAGTGGAACATCGGAAGCGTCTAGCAAATATATACCTGTTACCCGTGAGCTTTTATCGGGCAACAAAGCCATTATGGTAAAACAGCTCTTAGGGCTTAGGCACTATAAAAATATTCCATATACGTCTATCGCAAAGGGCTGGCTTGCCATTGGCGGTAGTACAGAACTTCAAAAAGGAACCGGATTTTACGCCGGTGATTTAAGTGGTATTACAGCAAAAAAATTACCCTCTTGGTTTCAGCCTTTTTATAAACCCGGAAAAAAAATAGCCAAAGAAAAAGATTGGAATAAAAAATTAGAAGAGATTGTAGCAGAAGCACCCAACTGGGATATTGGTTTTTTAGTGGGTGTGCCCGCTTGGATTCAGCTCTGCATCGAAATGATTGTAAAAAAATATGAGCTCAAAAATATTCACGAGCTCTGGCCAAACTTGTCTTTTTTTGGTCATGGTGGTGTAAGTTTTGAACCCTACAAAAAAGGGTTTGAAAAATTATTGGGGAAACCCATCACCTACATTGAAACCTATTTAGCAAGCGAGGGTTTTATTGCTTACCAAGACCATCAAAACGCAGTAGGGATGCGGCTTGTAACAGGGCAGCACTTGTTTTTAGAGTTCGTTCCTTTTAATGAAAATAATTTTGACGAAGACGGAGAAATAAAGGATAACGCATCAGCGTTACTTATAGATGAAGTAGAAGAAGGAACCGATTATGCCATTTTAATTAGTACAGCAGCTGGCGCTTGGCGTTATTTAATTGGTGATACCGTTAAATTTATTGACAAAGAGAACGCTCAAATAATTATTACAGGCAGAACCAAACACTTTTTAAGTTTAGTAGGTGAGCACTTAAGTGTAGACAATATGAATAAAGCGGTGGAAACAGTAAGCCACGCTTTTAATATCAGCATTCCTGAGTACACCGTAACCGGTGTGCCACACGGAAATTTGTTTGCGCACAAATGGTACGTTGCCTGCAACGACGCTGTTAATGAAAACGAATTAGCGGCAGCCATTGATCAGTACCTCTGTACCATTAATGATGATTATGCCACCGAACGAAAAAGCGCCTTGCAAAACGTTTCCGTAACGGTTATTAAAGAAGAAGTGTTTATGAAATTTATGGAGTCGCAAGGAAAATTGGGCGGACAACACAAGTTTCCAAGGGTTTTAAAAGGTAAACAATTAGAGGCATTTGAAACATTCATACATAACATATAAACAATGGTAGCGCCGCTAATAAAAGGTTTAGTGCTGGGGTTGATATTGAGCA
>JBEGUD010000114.1:0-8957 GCA_041179065.1 Bacteroidota bacterium
CGGGCACTCCACAATCATTAACCTCTATACCCGTTACTTTATTATTTGATGTTGTAATTTTTTGAACGGGACTATTAAAATGGAATTGCACGCCTTTTTTTTGCGCAACAGCCACTAGTGTGTTTGTAATTGAAATCATGCCGCCCATAGGATAAAAACTTCCCTCATTATGCTCTAAATGAGCAATTAAAGTGAGCATACTAGGCGCCACATAAGGATTGCTTCCATTATAAGTAGCATACCTATTAAATAGTTGCACTAATTTTTTAGAAGAAAAAGCCTTTTCGTTGTGCTTATGCATCGACCTTGTTACATAGGGCAGTTTAAATGCGCGTAACGCCGACAAAAGCGGAATCTTAAACAACGTAGAAAACTTATGTAACGAATGGTCTAAAAAAACTTGACCTATACGCGTGTATAATTTTTCGGAAGCAGCTAAATAATTTTTAATGTTGCTAACCGGCTCGCCCGTTTTTAGATGCGCTTCTTGAGCAAATAATTCGGGATCTGCAGCAGCATGAATTACGGTTCCGTCTTCATAAAAATAATGACAAGAAACGGGCATTTTTTGATAGGTAAAATAATCGGATAATTTTTCTCCAACTAAGGCAAGAAGGGCCTCTAATTGATGTGGTTGGGTAAACAAACTAGGACCTGTATCAAACTGATACCCCGCTTCAGAAAAATGACCGAGTTTTCCGCCTGGCTTGTCTGATTTTTCATACACATGCACTTCATACCCCTGCGCCACCAACCTAATACTAGCCGCAAGTCCTGCAATGCCCGATCCAATAACCACTGCTCTTTTAGACTTCATGTACTTTATTTAGAGGATCCGCCATCCATGCTTTTAATTTTGGATAAGCGATATGAAACCAAGCTGTAAAACGTTCTGGACTGTCCTGTATTTGCTGTTCTAATTCCTGCACTGGCATAAATGCATATGCAGCAACTTCGTTTGGATTAAAATCTACTAAACCATCATAGTGTCCTGTAATTACATGATCAAATTCGTACTCCGTTAATCCATTTTCAAATACTGCTTTGTAGGTAAAGTCAAAGGCTTTAGTAAGGCTTGTTGTAAAACCCATTTCTTCATGAAGCCTTCTGGTAGCTGCCGCTACAACTTCTTCGCCGGGTCTTGGGTGACTACAACAAGTATTGGTCCATAAACCTCCGCTATGGTATTTGCTATGCGCGCGCTGCTGCATTAATACATCGCCATTTTTATTGAAAATAAAAACACTAAATGCCCTATGAAGTATCGCCTGTTCGTGCGCAGCCATTTTTTCCATGGCGCCCACCGCTTCATCCTTTTCGTTTACAAGCACTACTTCTTCTATCATGACGGGGGCTTTACATAATATTTAACTGACTTCTAATGCCGGCTTTTGCAAGTATAAAGGCCTTGCCATAATCTGGTATACGAATACGAGACTCTAAAATATGCGCAGGCTCTAGGCGCTGTATTTTTTTAAACAACGATAAGTAATATTTATAAGCAACATACACGCCAAATCTTGCTTTGATGGGTAAATTTAAAATACCTGCATACGCTTCATCAAAATCTTTTTGTATATCCTGTTCAATAGCTAATTTATCGGCCTGTGTAAAATTGGCAAAATCGCAATCTGGAAAATACATACGGTCAAGTCCTTCAAAATCGGCCTTTACATCTCGTAAGAAATTAACTTTTTGAAATGCAGATCCTAAACTTTTTGCAGCAGGCTTTAATGCATCATACTGCGCCTGGTTGCCATCGCAAAATATATACAAACACATAAGACCTACCACTTCGGCACTACCATAAATATAAGTTTCGTAACCGGCTCTATCATAGGTATGCTTACCTAAATCAAGTTCCATGCTGTATAAAAAAGCATCAATGAGTGCATGATCAATTTTGTACTGATTCACAGTCATTTGAAAACTATGTAAAATTGGATTTAAACTAATGCCTCTTTCAATAGCATCGTAGGTTGCTTTCTTAAATTCTTCAAATAACATGGCCTTATCGTAACCATGAAAAGTATCTACTATTTCATCCGCAAAACGAACAAAACCATAAATATTACAAATGGGTGTACGTAAGTCTTTATGCAACAATCTAATCGCCGAAGAAAAGCTAGTGCTATACTTTTCGGTGGTTATTCTACTACAATCCTGACTCACTTCATGAAACAGGTTCATCATAGTTGTTTGTTTTTATTTGTTGAATAATGTTTTACTACTTGCCCAGCCACCACTTCACCACTAATCAAACTTGGCGGCACGCCCGGACCCGGCACTGTTAACTGACCCGTATAAAAAAGATTTTTTACTTTTTTACTACGACAGCTTGGTTTTAAAATAGCTGTTTGTAATAAAGTATTTGCAAGCCCGTATGCATTGCCTTTAAAGGCATGATAATCAGATATAAAATCAGATTGCGCAAAAGACCTTTTATAAACAATAGCATCCTTAACAGATTGACCGAGCCTCTTTTCGATACGGGTTAACATTTGATCTAAATATTTTTCACGAACGTCTTCTGTATCTCCTGCTAAACCCGTTGCCACAGGCATGAGTAAAAACATATTTTCGTGACCTTCTGGCGCCGATGTAGCATCTGTTACAGATGTGATACTCATATAAAAAAGCGGATCGGTGGGCCAAGATTTTGTCGTATAAATTTCGGCACCATGCACGTCAAATGATGTATCAAAAAACAAGGTATGATGCTGAACGTCCGTTAATTTTTTATTGAGCCCAATATAAAAAAGGAGACAACTAGGCGCCATAACCCGTGAATCCCAATAAGCAGCACTATAAGACCTAGCTGCAGCAGGCAATAGCGCCGTTTCGATGTGGTGATAATCAGCGCCGCCTATAATAACATCTGCTTCAAAATTTCCTTTACTCGTACAAACGCGTGTTGCTATTTTATTTTCAACCTCGATAGCAGTGACTTCGTGTTCAAATTTAAATTGTACGCCAAGCGATACCGCTAAATCATACATACCTTCCACAATATTATACATCCCTGTTTCCGGATACCATGTGCCGCCTTTTATATCGGCGTAATTCATAAGAGAATAAAGTGCTGGTGTATGCTCTGGTAAAGCGCCTAAAAACAAAACAGGAAACTCCATGAGTTCACGCAGTTTTGGATTTTTAAAATGTTTAGCGACGTGCTTTTTAATGGAATTAAAAACATCAAGTTTAAAAACGCCTTTAAAGAGTTCCCAATCTAAAAATTCGGTAACGGATTGACCCGGCTTGTGCACGAGCTTATTAATACCTACTTCATATTTGTACGCCGCTTCTGCTAAAAATAAATCGAGTTGATGACCTGCACCTGGTTCAATGGTATCAAACAAATTTTTAAGCGCATTGTAATTGGCAGGAATATCTACCGGACCATCAGACCAGTAAACGCGGTAGGACGGATCCAGCCGTATAAGCTTGTAATAATCCGATACCGACTTATTAAACTGATTAAAATAACGTTCAAAAACATCAGGCATCCAATACCAACTTGGCCCCATGTCAAATGTAAAACCGGCAGCCCTGTACCTACGCGCTCTTCCACCTGGTTGTTCATGTTTTTCCAAAACGGTAACATCCCAACCTGCTTTTGCCATAAATGACGCAGCAGACAAGCCGGCAAAGCCGCTTCCAATAATAATTACGGATTGTTTCAAAGTCTAATAAAAATAAGCAAAAATTAGTAGCGGTGCAACTGATTTTTTAGCAGCTTACGTGCAAAGTGAATTCTACTTTTGATGGTACCAAGCGGTTCGTTTAACATATCAGCAATTTCATGATACTTATAACCATCAAAATATAATAAAAAAGGATTTTTGAAAATGATAGGTAAGCTATGAATTGCTTCCTGCACTTCTTTTAAATTGAGTTTAGCAACCGCTTCGTTACTAACAGAAGTTTGGTTGTTGTCAATTAAAAAATCGTTGGGTGTATTATCAAAAACAGTTGCTTGCTTTGATTTTTTGCGGTAATCATTAATAAAAATGTTACGCATGATGGTGTACAACCAAGCTTTAATATTGGTGCCTACATTGTATTTATCCCTGTTTGCTAATGCTCTAAATAGTGTTTCCTGCACCAAATCCTTGGCCGATTCGTTGTCACGCGTTAGCGTAAAAGCAAATGGCTTTAGAAATGTCGTGTTGTTGATGATGAGCTCGTTAAATTCGGGGGTAGACATTTTGTTTAATTTTATAAAATCAAAGTTAAACAAAGAAAAGCATCCCGCAATCAATTTTGTTTAATTTTTTATAAAAATTATTAAACAAATAAGGAGCTGATTATCAGCTCCTTACGTAAATGTTATAATAAAATTGGAAAAATTAACTATGCAATCTTGCTCAAATAATCCATCACTTCTGGTAAAGAACGTTTAAGATTTACGTTACTTGGCACCGCTTTTTTATAGGTTTGGGTCAATAAACCAGATACCAAAACCGAATACTTTGGAAGGTTAGCACCTACTCTTGTCAAAAACTTTTCGAAATTAAAATTGTTCGCCACCGAGGTTAAGTGGGTGTAAACGAAGGTTGGCGCCTTTAAATCTGCAACATAGTGTACGTCTTTGATTGGCACATTAGCACCCAAATAAAGCACTTTTACCCCACGTGCTTTAAGCAAGTAATACATAAATAAGATACCTAGCTCATGGTGCTCGCCTTCTGGTAAGAATAAAAGGGCGGTAGAATTAGCTTGCAAAGCAGGCGAAGTTTTTTCGATCCCTACAATTAGTTTTTGCCTAATAATATTTGTTACTAAGTGCTCCTGTGCAGGATTTACGCGGCTTGTAACCCATAGTATACCTATTCTTTCTAGGAATGGGAATATAATTTGTGTGATGGTTTTTTCAATACCCTTATTGGTAATTTGAAAATCGAGTACTGACTCAAAATCTTCGATGCGAAGATCCACCATGCACTCAATCAGTTCATTTACAATTCTTTCGAGCTGCGCTTCCGATTGGGTTAATGAAAGAATACGCTCCTTCATTTCAATGGGCTGCATCTTGTCGATATGGGAAATCTTGTAGCCGTATTTATTAAGTAGGGCAATGTTTAACAGCGTAATAAGCTCTTCGTTGGTATAATAACGAATGTTAGTATCAGTCCTTGAAGGGTTCAAGAATTGATAGCGCTGTTCCCATATACGAATGGTATGGGCTTTAATCCCAGAAAGGTTCTCTAAATCTTTAATGGTAAATGCATCCATACCCCAATAACAACAGCTGTCCCGTTTTGTTCGAATGCTAAGGTTTTATTCCTTTAAGGTACTGTCCGTAGCCGCTTTTCTCGTATTTGGCAGCTAGTTTTAAGAGCTGCTCTCGGTCAATAAAGCCCATGCGGTAGGCAACTTCTTCGATACAGCCAATTTTTTGACTTTGGCGCTTTTCAATAACCCTCACAAACTCGCAGGCGTCACTTAAGGAGTCAAAAGTACCGGTATCCAGCCAAGCGGTTCCACGGTTCATGATACCAACCTGTAAAGTACCTCTTTGTAAATATTCGTTGTTAACGGTGGTAATTTCATATTCACCTCTACTAGAAGGTTCAATATTTTTAGCAATTTCTACAACGTCATTGTCATAAAAATATAAACCTGGTACTGCGTAATTTGATTTTGGATGCGCCGGCTTTTCTTCGATAGAAATAGCTTTTTTATTTTCGTCAAATTCCACCACACCATAACGCTCTGGATCATTTACTTCATAAGCAAAAACGGCAGCGCCTTCGATGTTGTTAAAAGATTGTACGAGTTTACTAAATCCTGCTCCATAAAAAATATTATCACCAAGTACGAGGGCCACTTTATCGTTACCAATAAAATCAGCACCAATTACAAAAGCCTGTGCAAGACCATTAGGCTTTTCTTGAACGGCGTAACTAAAAGTACATCCCAGTTCAGAACCATCTTCTAGTAAACGCTGAAACTGCACGCTGTCTTCAGGTGTAGTAATAATTAAAATTTCTTTGATACCCGCTAACATTAAAATAGAAAGCGGATAATAAATCATGGGCTTGTCATAAATAGGCATCAACTGCTTACTAATTCCTTTTGTAATTGGATACAATCTAGTACCTGAACCACCTGCTAATATGATACCTTTCATGATGTGCTAATTTAATTTATAAAGAAGCTGCATAGTCTGCAAAGCTTCCAAGTGTTTTATCTTTTTCAGACAATATGATTTCACTGTCTGCTAATTTCCAATCAATATTTAAAGCTGAATCGTTGTACATAATACCCACTTCGTTACCAGGCTCATAAAATTTATCAACCTTGTAAAAAAATGTTGCTGCTTCACTTAACACCACAAAACCGTGTGCAAATCCGGCAGGCACAAAAAATTGTTTGTGGTTATCAGCAGTTAATTCAATAGCAAAATGCTGTCCAAAACTAGGAGAACCTTTTCTTAAATCTACGGCGATATCTAGTACAGCTCCTTCTAAAACCCTTACCAGCTTTGCTTGTGCAGCCGCACCTCTTTGCATATGAAGCCCTCTTAATACCCCTTTGCTTGACCTAGATTGATTGTCTTGTACAAACAAAATATCGAGACCCGATGCTGCATTAAAATCACGTTGGTTAAATGTTTCAATAAAATAACCTCTTGCATCGCCATGCACTTTTTCATGAACGATAAAACAGTCTACTAAAGGCGTTTGCTCAATTCTCATTATCTGTTCGTATACATTTGGTTATAGTAAGTTTGATACGCACCGCTGGTTACATTTTCTAACCAAGCCGTGTTTTGCAAATACCAATCGATGGTTGCAGCAAGTCCTTGTTCAAAAGTAACAGAAGGCGTCCAACCCAATTCTTTATTGAGTTTAGTAGCATCAATGGCGTAACGACGATCATGTCCTGGACGGTCTTTTACATAAGTAATTAAACCTTCGCTTTCTCCTTTTGCACGTCCTAATTTCTCATCCATTTGCGTACAAAGTAATTTAACGAGGTCAATATTTGTCCATTCATTAAAGCCGCCAATATTATAGGTATCGCCTTTTTTACCCTCATGAAAAATTAAATCAATAGCACGCGCGTGGTCTATAACATAAAGCCAATCACGTGTGTAGAGGCCATCACCGTATACCGGCAATGCTTTTTTATTGATGATATTATGAATGAATAAAGGAATTAATTTTTCAGGAAAATGATTGGGGCCATAATTGTTTGAACAATTAGAAACCACAATAGGTAAGTGGTAGGTTTCACCGTAAGCCCTTACAAAATGATCACTTGCTGCTTTACTTGCAGAGTACGGTGAGTTAGGATCATAAGAAGTTGTTTCGGTAAATAATCCTTCTTTTCCTAAGCTACCATATACTTCATCGGTAGAAATATGGTAAAATAAATGATCTCTTTTTGTATGCCAAGTACCATCGTGTGCATTTTCGTAACTTAAATCCTGCTTCCAAAAATCTTTGGCGGTATTTAATAAATTAACGGTACCAATAACATTGGTATATACAAAATCAAGTGGTGAAACAATAGAACGGTCTACATGTGACTCGGCAGCCAAGTGAATAACATCAGTTATGTTATGCTGCTCAAAAATATTTTTTAATGCGGCTGCATCTAGAATATCCGCTTTTACAAAATGATAATTAGGGGCGTTTTCAATATCCTTTAAATTTTCAAGATTACCCGCATACGTAAGCGCGTCCAAATTAAAAATTTGATACCCTGGATATTTGGTCACCATCAAACGAACAACATGCGATCCAATAAATCCTGCACCGCCCGTAATTAAAATATTCTTTTGCATAATACTAAATAATAATATGAGCCTATCTTGGCTACTTTTAGGCCTGCAAAATACATAAATCAGACCAACATTTGCTATCTTTCGAGCACAAACAATTGCTATGCAACAACAACGCTACTATTCTTTAGACGTATTTAGGGGTGCTACTGTAGCGCTCATGATACTTGTTAATAACCCTGGTAGCTGGGGAAACATCTATGGACCCCTTAAACATGCCCCTTGGCATGGTGTAACCCCCACCGATTTGGTGTTCCCTTTTTTCCTATTTGCGGTAGGTAATGCGATGGCTTTTGTGATGCCAAAATTTGAAGCTGGTAGCAGCGCTGCTTTTTGGAAAAAAATTACCAAACGTACCTTACTCATTTTTGGCATTGGTCTCTTTTTAAATTGGAGCCCCTTTATTAAATGGGAAGACGGCGTACTCGTGGCAAAAAAGTGGGAAAACGTTAGAATACTTGGCGTGTTACAACGCATTGCCCTGAGTTACTTTTTTGCTTCTATTGCCGTCTATTATGCAAAAACAAAAGGTGCGTTTGTACTAGGTGGCATTTTATTATTAAGCTACTGGTTTATAACCGCTGTTTTTGGAACCCCCGGTGACGCTTATAGCATGACTGGTTATTTTGGAACTGGTATCGACAAACTTATTTTAGGCGAAACACATATGTACCATGGCGAAGGCATCGCGTTTGATCCAGAAGGCATAACAAGTACCATCACCGGAATTGTACAAGTGATTTTTGGATTTTTAGTGGGTCAATACATTCAACAAAAAGGAAAGTCTTTTGAAATGCTTGCCAACCTACTTATTAGTGGCGTGGTATTAATTGTAGCAGGTCTTTGCTGGGATATGGTATTTCCGATTAATAAAAAAATATGGACGAGTAGCTATGTTTTATACACGACAGGCCTTGCTATTGTAACGATTAGTGTGCTCATTTATTTAATTGAGTTTAAAGAAATAAAAGGTGCTTGGAGCAAGTTTTTTGATGTGTTTGGAAAGAACCCACTCTTTATATTTTTCTTGTCGGGCTTTTTGCCAAGAGTATTGGCACTACTGCGTTTCGAAGACCTTAGTTTAGAACCAGGACACACCACCACCAGTGCATTACCTTGGTTTTGGAACCATATTTGTAAACCCATTTCCGAAGATTTACGCAAC
>JBEGUD010000115.1:0-2557 GCA_041179065.1 Bacteroidota bacterium
GAATAACTCACGGTAAGCATATCGGTGTTACCAGACTGTCCTAATTTTTCGGCAATAACAGCAGCCTTGGCCATCTCTGTAGTGAGTGTATTGCCGTGTGGTGTAGAAGAAATTTTACCGTAATCTTTACCAACAAATTTTGATAAATCGTAAGGAAATCCTAAAGCATCCTTACCAAGCGGTTTGCCTTCATACTCTTTTTGATCTGCGGTTGCATAATCGGCGTAAGTAGCTGGAGGGAGCGCAGTATTCCAACCGAGTTTGTATAATGAGTCAACAACTTTTCTATTGTTAAATGCTGTTACCCAGGTAGGTAATTGATTGGTGTAATAGGTGCTTGTAATAAAATTTCCAGAAGCGCCTTCATACCAATAAGCACCCGTTGCGCTATGGCCAGCTGGTAAAATAGCACCTCTATCTTTAATGGCAATACCTACCACTTTACTTTTAAAATTAGTGGCAAGCCTTAACTCGTCACCAATGGTGGTGGTAAGCATATTGCGTGGACTCATTTGACCATCCGCCTCTGTTTTACTGCCAACACCTTTAACGGTTTTGTCTTCACTGCAATACACGCTACGCATGAGTTGATTGTCCCACCAGGCGTTACCTGTAATGCCGTGAATGGCAGGAACGGAGCCCGTATACGCACAAGTATGACCGCAGGCTGTTACCGTAGGCGTGTAGGGAATAAAGTTGTTTTCGCAAGAATAACCCTGGCTTAATAACCTAGTTAAACCACCATTTGCTTTAAATAAAGGTCTAAAACGCACTAAATAATCCCAGCGCATTTGATCTACTACAATACCTACAACTAGCTTAGGTCTGGCCACTTTAGGCGCTAAACCAGTTTTTTGTGCTGCTGAAGTGGTTGTTTTTTGAGCGCTAACAGCTGTGCTAGCAGTTACCAAAAACAGGCCTAAAAGGCTTACAATCAAGTGCTTTTTCATAAAAAATGGGGTATTACGATGCGTTTTTAACATATTTCAGCGACTAAGGTACACAATGGTGCATAAATCCAACGCTTATTGAGTGCATAAAAAGATTAATTTTGCATCAATTTTTATTGATTACCAAAGAAATAATGATAATATATGGCAGACATCTTTGAGAAACTCCTTAAGAACGCTGGACCACTAGGTCAGCACAGAGAAAGAGCACATGGCTATTTTGCTTTCCCTAAGTTAGAAGGTGAAATAGGTAGTAGAATGAAATTTAGAGGTAAAGACATGATTGTATGGAGCTTAAATAACTATTTAGGTTTAGCCAATCATCCTGAAATTAGAAAAACAGACGCCGATGCTGCAGCAGCTTATGGTTTAGCTTCTCCAATGGGTGCGCGTATGATGAGTGGTAACACCGATCAGCACGAACAATTAGAAAGCGAATTGGCTGCTTTTGTTTTTAAGCAAGACGCGATATTAATGAACTTTGGTTACCAAGGTATCATGAGTACTATTGATGCTATTTGTGGAAGACATGATGTGATTGTGTACGACGCAGAAAGCCATGCATGTATTATTGATGGTCTTCGTTTACACCCAGGACACCGTTATGTTTTCAAGCACAACGACCTTGAAGATTTTGAAAAACAAATGCAGCGTGCCACGGCGCTTATCGAAAAGCAAAAGGCGGGCGGTATTTTAGTAATCACAGAAGGTGTGTTTGGAATGGCTGGTGATCAGGGAAAACTAAAAGAAATTGCTGCGCTTAAAGGCAAATACGATTTTAGATTACTAGTAGATGATGCGCATGGTTTTGGTACCCTTGGTAAAACAGGTGCTGGTGCCGGTGAAGCGCAGGGTTGTCAAGACGCTATTGATTTATACTTTTCTACGTTTGCAAAATCAATGGCTTCTATCGGCGCATTTTTAGCTGGTGATAAAACCATCATTGATTTTATTCGTTACAATATTCGTTCGCAAATATTTGCTAAGAGTTTACCAATGCCACTTGTTATTGGAAATTTAAAGCGCTTAGAAATGCTACGCACGATGCCAGAGCTTAAAGAAAAGTTATGGAGCAATGCATTAAAATTACAAGCAGGCTTAAAAGAGCGTGGTTTTGATATTGGAAAAACAGATACACCAGTAACACCTGTGTATATGAAGGGTGGTGTAGAAGAAGCGACTGCGATGGTGATGGACTTAAGAGAAAACTATAAAATATTTTGCTCTATTGTAGTATATCCTGTTATTCCTAAAGGACATATTATTTACCGCTTAATTCCTACAGCTTCACACACAGATGCTGATATCCAGGAAACATTGGTTGCATTTACTGAAACAAAAGCCAAGCTAGATGCAGGTGCTTACAAGGTAGAAGCGATTCCTGATATGGCAGAGAAAAAATAATTTGAAGGCATGTAAAAAGGCCCGCCAACGGCGGGCCTTTTTAGTTATATACATTGCGACTTTATGCGCAACAATAATTATAAACTTTTGATTAGTTCATTTGCAAACGTTACATAGTCTGCATTTTTGCCAGTAGCAATATCAATACATTTTTGTGCACTTGCTTTAGCACTTACTTTGTCGCCTAAAGCTTTTTCAATTCT
>JBEGUD010000116.1:0-3983 GCA_041179065.1 Bacteroidota bacterium
GCAAATATTTTTTGAACTGCAACCTCGCTATATGCATTGCCCGCTAATCCGTATACTGTTTCGGTGGGCAATCCTATAATTTCATTGTTTTTTAAGGCTGTAACAGCAGCTTCAATAGCATTTGTTTGCATTATTATTTTTTATGCCGATTCATTTAAATAGTCAATATGAATGGCTGATGTTACTTTTAGTGTAGCGTTGTTACTACCCGCCTTTTCAATTAATGTTTCAAGTTTGGCCAGTTCTGATTTTAAAAAAGCAACTTTTTCTAAAGCAGCATTATCTGTTTTTCCATAGCGCTCTACATGACTTACATTTTTTTGCGAATGAAAATTAATTTTCATCGTAAACATATTGATTAAAACATCTTTTGCTTCAGCGATGTTAAATGTTCCATCAATGAGTGTTACTTTATTGCTATTTTCCATGATCTATTTTTTGATTTATTAAATATTATTGACCTTGACCTAATGAGTATGCAGCAGTTCCGTCAAATGCATACAGGTTCTCTGTTTTAATGGTATCGATATCTTCTTCAATGGCCTTTTCTAAAAGTTCAATGATATCCGTTTTATACATCTGTTCTCCATTTTTTGCTTTAAACCTGCATCTCCAATGGTCAGTGCAAAATGTTTCTCTAAATCCATCGGGCCATACTTTAATACCTCTGTTGGTAATCATAGAAAGGTAAATGCCTTTACTTTCTAATTGTTGAATTTTGATAGCCAGCTCGTTCGGATCTGATCCTGTCCAGTGTACAAAAAGATCTACGCCTTCTAATGTTTTTGTAGCAGGTTCTTTTCGTTGATACTTAGGTAATTCAATCGCTAAATTATCAGAGTAGCTAACTGCTTTAAGTACCAGTGGCTTTTGACCTAGGTTGGCAATAACAGCGGCTGCAAATTCTTTGGTACCAACTTTTTGTTTGCTGGTACCTTCTTTAAATATATCTGGGGTATGGGTTCCGTCTTCAAGGGTCTTGAGCCATGCATTTTGAATGCGTTCAGCAACATCAGCTTGTCCAATATGATTAAGCATCATAATGGCGCCTTGTAATAATCCCGATGGATTTGCGATGTTTTTGGCAGCAATATCTGGAGCAGATCCATGGATTGCTTCAAACATAGAGCACTCTTCGCCAATATTTGCCGATCCTGCTAGTCCTACAGATCCTGTAATTTGAGCAGCAACATCACTTAAAATATCGCCGTATAAATTAGGCATTACAATCACGTCAAAAACTTCTGGCGTGTCGGCAAGCTTTGCCGCGCCTATGTCAATAATCCAATGTTCATTTTGGATGTTTGGATACTCAGCTGCTATTTCATTAAATACTTTACGAAACAAACCATCTGTTTGTTTCATGATATTGTCTTTTGTAAAGCAGGTTACTTTTTTTCTGTTCTGTTGTTTTGCATATTCAAAAGCATATCTGATTATTTTTTCGCAACCAGGTCTGCTAATTAATTTTAAGCACTGAACTACTTCGTCTGTTTGTTGGTGCTCGATCCCTGCATATAAGTCTTCTTCGTTTTCCCTTACAATCAAAATATCCATGATTGGATGCTTCGTTTTTACAAACGGATGCAAGCTCATGCAAGGTCTTATGTTAGCATAAAGTCCTAAAAATTTTCTCGTAGAAACGTTTAAACTTTTATAGCCACCACCTTGTGGAGTGGTAATGGGCGATTTTAAGAATACTTTATTGGTTCTAATAATTTCCCATGATTCTGGTGAAATACCAGCCGTATTTCCGGCTAAAAACACTTTTTCGCCAATTTCAATCTCGTCAATTGCAATATTTGCACCCGCTGCCATTAAAATACTGAGGGTTGCATCCATAATTTCTGGCCCAATGCCATCGCCCTTTGCTACCGTTATTCTAGTCATTATCTCGCATTTTTAGATGCCGCAAAATTGACTTTTTAAATACATAAATTTCTATTTATATTTGTTATCATTATCATAAATAAAACTTATGAATTATACCCTCAATCAGCTGCAGGTATACTTAAAAGTGGTTCAAACGCAGAGCGTAACGAGGGCGGCGGAGGCACTTAACCTATCGCAGCCAGCGGTATCTATTCAATTAAAAAACTTTCAGGATCAATTTGGTATTCCCTTAATTGAAGTGATTGGTAGAAAAGTGTACATCACCGACTTTGGTAAAGAAATTGCAGTTGCTGCAGAAAATATCATCAATCAGGTGTATGCCATCAATTACAAATCATTGGCCTATAAAAATCAATTATCGGGCAGGTTAAAAATAGCGTCGGTGTCTACGGGTAAATATTTAATGCCATTTTTTTTATCAGGTTTCATGCGTCAACATGCAGGGGTTGAGCTTGTCATGGATGTTACCAATAAAAACAAGGTTTTTGAGAGCCTGAGAAATAATGAAATTGATTTTGGGCTTGTTTCTTTCTTACCTCCATTGTTAGATATTGATAAGTTAGATTTATTAGATGATAAATTGTATTTGGTTGGTAAGCGTGAAACAAATCAAAAAGATCATGTTACCGCAAAAAAAATGTTTGAAAACCTACCCATTATTTTTAGAGAAGAAGGGTCGGGTACCAGACAGGTGATGGAAAAATTTTTACAAACCAATAATATATCGGTTTTACGTAAAATTGAGCTTACATCTAATGAAGCCGTCAAGCAGTCTTTACTGGCAGGCCTTGGGTATTCTATCATGCCGTTTATAGGCATACGTAAAGAAATAGAAAATATGGAATTACAAATTATTCCAGTGAAAGGTCTTCCCATTAAAACAACATGGAACCTTATATGGTTAAAAGGAAAAAAATTATCGCCAACTGCTGCATCGTTTTTAGATTATCTGCAATTAAATAAACAACAAATTATAGAGGATACATTTAATTGGCAAGAATAAAATTAAATGGTTATTTTACAAGATTAACAAATGTCTATGCGTTATATTATTTTGATTGTAAGTTTATTAAGTATGACAGCTGCTCATGCTAGTTTTGATACAGATAGCATGTCGCCTATACAATCAAAAACGCCTTTTTTCAAAAACGCGGACACGCTCAATGTAAAACGTTTTGCAGCCGTAAATGCCACTTCGCTTTTAGCTTTATATGGCAGTTATCATTACATTAATAACGCCTGGTGGGCGGATTCTAAAAAAACTTTTCATTTTGATGGTGGCGGTTCAAAAATTACACAAGCTTTTGATTTTGGAAGGGACGCTATTTATGCAAAAGGAATGGACAAAATTGGTCATTTTTATGGTGCCAGAATTACGAGTGATATTTTTGCAAGAGGTATAAGATGGTCTGGTAAAACCGAGGCGCAATCACTATTGTGGGGAGGCTTGTTAGGTACTGCGGTACAAGGTTTTATTGAAATCAAAGATGGTTATTCGCCAACATGGGGCTTTAGTGTGTATGACTGGATGAGCGGCTCACTTGGAAGTTTTTATCCTTACTTTCAGTCTAAAAGTAAATTCTTAAAAGCACTCGATATCAAGTATAGTTATTACAGAAAGGATAATTACTACTTCGATTTTATTAAGCGTGAAAGTAATTTCCAGGACGACTATATAAATTCTACATTTTGGCTCACCTATAATCCATACCGGTATAAACCATCAAGTAAGTGGCCCAAATGGCTTGGTATTTCTGTTGGAATTGGCGTAGATCATACCCTTAATAATTATTACATTAATATGCCTGGTGGAACTTCGGATTGGGGTAGAGGTGGGTATGAATTTTACTTAGCCCCTGATATCGATTTTAAGGGCTTGCTTCCTAAAAAGCCTTTCTGGCAAAGCCTTGCACACGTGTTAAATTATATCAAAGTGCCAACTCCTGCGCTTAGGCTTGGTAAAAATTCTAAACTGATGCCCATTCATTTTTAGTAGAATCTTGCTCAGATACCTTTATAGCTGCCAATTGATAGATACTCCAAATGCACGCCCCATGCCATAAACACCAGAACCGTGTGTTTTGTATTTT
>JBEGUD010000117.1:0-3925 GCA_041179065.1 Bacteroidota bacterium
ATTAGACCGCGTAAAGACAGACAAGCCAATTTGGATTTATCTTATTTTGGTTTATCTGAATCAGATTTGTCGCAAACATTTCAAGCCGGAAAATTTGTTGGACTTGGTGCTACTTCATTAAAAAATATTTTAACGCATTTGCAAACCTGCTACACATCAAGTGTTGGTGCAGAGTTTAAATATATTAGCAATAAAGAAAAAGTTTCGTTTTTGATTGCAGAAATGGAAACCAACTTTACAGCGCCGGTTCATTTAGAAAAAAAGAAACACATCCTAGAAAAATTAAATCAAGGTGTAATTTTTGAAAAGTTTTTGCATACCAAATATATTGGTCAAAAAAGATTTTCTTTAGAAGGCGGAGAGAGTACGATTGCTGCATTAGATGCTATCATAAATACGGCTGCATCACATGATGTGCAGGAAGTGGTTATTGGTATGGCGCACCGTGGTCGTTTAAACGTGCTCGCTAATATCATGGGTAAAACCTATGAGCAAATATTTAGTGAGTTTGAAGGAACTGCTATTATCGATCAAACCATGGGTAGCGGCGACGTTAAATACCATATGGGTTACGGTTCAGAAATTACCACACCTGATCAGAAAAAGATTCACTTAAAATTAGTGCCAAACCCTTCACACCTCGAAGCGGTGGATCCAGTTGTACTAGGTTTTGCTAGAGCAAAAGCAGACGTGCTGGATCAAAGCGCTTTTGATAAATACTTGCCAATACTTATTCATGGTGATGCTTCTGTTGCAGGACAGGGTATTGTGTATGAAGTATTACAAATGAGTAACCTTCGTGGTTATCATACCGGTGGTACCATTCATTTTGTAATCAACAATCAAATTGGTTTTACCACAGATTTTGATGACGCAAGAAGTGCCGATTATTGTACCTCAGTTGCTGCCATGGTGCAAGCACCTGTACTACATGTAAACGGAGATGATGCAGAGGCTGTTGTTAAATGTGCCGAAATTGCAACACGTTACCGTCAGAAATTTAATTCTGATATTTTTATTGATATGGTGTGTTACCGTAGACATGGACACAATGAGGGCGATGATCCAAAGTATACGCAGCCTCAGTTGTATTCATTAATTGATAAGCACCAAAATCCTAGAGAGTCTTATACGCAGTTCCTCATCCAAAATGGTGAGCCAGAAGCCCAAACACTTGCTAAAGACATGGAAAAGAAATTCTGGGCCGATTTACAAGAGCGCCTAGATGAAGTAAAACAACATCCGCTGCCTTACAAATATCAAGCGCCAGAATTGGCGTGGCAAAATATGGGGAAAGCAACGGAGCAAGATTTTCAAGCTTCACCAGAAACTGCTGTAAGCCAAGAAAGATTTAATTTATTGTTTGAGCGTTTGATGCAATTCCCACAAGATTTTAAACCACTTAAAAAAGTGGAAAAATTATTGCAGGAAAAAATCAAGCTCATGGAGACTGAGCAAAAAGTAGATTGGGCAACTGCCGAATTAATGGCATACGGGTCACTACTTATTGATGGTAATATTGTTCGTATGAGTGGTCAAGACGTGCAGCGTGGCACATTTAGCCACCGTCACGCAGTGATTAGAGACGAGCAAACAAATAAGGGTCATAACAGACTCAATCATTTTACGGAAGGGCAAGAAAAGTTTAGAATCTATAATTCATTGTTGAGTGAATATGGTGTGCTTGGTTTTGAGTATGGTTATGCCATGGCAAATCCAAACGCACTTGTAATTTGGGAAGCACAGTTTGGTGATTTCTGTAATGGTGCGCAAACAATGATTGATCAGTTTATTGTGGCGGGCGAGCAAAAATGGCAACGTCAAAATGGACTTGTTATGTTACTCCCACATGGTTACGAAGGACAAGGTCCAGAGCATAGCAGTGCTCGTTTAGAGCGCTTCTTGCAAATGGCAGCCGAATTAAACATTGTGGTAACCAATATTACATCAGCAGCTAATTTATTCCATGCCTTTAGACGTCAACTAACTTGGAATTTTAGAAAGCCAATGATTAATTTTTCTCCAAAGGCAAACTTACGTAACCCGGGCACTTTTAGTAAAGTAGAAGCGTTTACGCAAGGTGGGTTTAAAGAAATTATTGACGACGAATTTGTACAAGATGCGTCTGCTGTTAAAAAAGTGCTTTTCTGTTCTGGTAAAATTTATTTTGAACTAGCTGAAAAGCAAGCAAAAGAAAATAGACAAGACATTGCGGTTGTAAGACTCGAGCAAATTTATCCGCTCGCTCAAGATCAATTAAACGCGCTGCATAAAAAATACAGCAAGGCTACTTGGTTTTGGGTACAAGAAGAACCGCAAAACATGGGTGCGGCTAGCTTCTTAAAAATGAATTTACATACTATTAATTTTGGTGTGATTAGTAGAAGCGCAAGCGCATCTACTGCAACCGGTTATGCAAAAGTGCATGCCGCAGAACAGTTAGAAGTAATTGAAACAGCATTTAATATTTAATTTAGCATACTTAGAAATATCATTTTATGATTGAAATAAAAGTTCCAGCAATAGGAGAATCTATCTCAGAAGTTACTTTGTTAAAGTGGACAAAAAAAGATGGTGACTACGTAGAAAGAGACGAAGTGATTGCCGAGTTTGAAAGTGAAAAAGCAACTTTTGAAGTAAACGCCGAGCAGGCGGGTGTGCTTACCACACTTGGTAAAGAAGGCGACACCTTACTCATTGGTGATGTACTTGCTAAAATTGATGAAACTGCCGAAAGGCCTGCCGCAGCCGCCGTTCCGGCTGCACCGGCTGCGCCGGCGCCAGCTGCTCCGAAATCGGAAGCACCTGTAGCTGCGATCCCTAACGATGTAAAAGCAACACCAGTAGCGTCCGCTATCATTGCTGATAAAAAAGTAGACCCAACAGCTATTACCGCAACAGGTACTGGCGGAAAAATATTAAAGCAAGACGTTTTAGAAGCACTTTCTCATCCGGGTAAAAAAGCATTTGCTGGTACGGAGCTTAATACGAGAAATGTGCGTCAAGAAAAAATGAGTGCGCTGCGTAAAACCATTAGTCGTAGACTGGTGGAATCTAAAAATACAACGGCCATGCTTACTACTTTTAACGAAGTAGACATGACGCGTGTAATGGAAGTAAGAAAGCAGTACAAAGATAAATTTAAAGAAAGCCATGGTGTTAATTTAGGCTTCATGAGCTTCTTTGCAAAAGCTTGTTCTACAGCACTAGGCGAGTGGCCTTCTGTAAATGCTTACATCGATGGTGATCAAATTATTTACCACGATTATGCAGACATTAGCATTGCAGTAAGTACACCAAGAGGTTTAACAGTGCCTGTTATGCGCAATGTAGAAAGCATGAGCATGGCTGATGTAGAAAAAACAGTAGTGATGCTTGCGGGTAAAGCACGCGACAGTAAACTAACTGCCGACGATTTACAAGGTGGTACTTTTACCATCACCAATGGTGGTGTGTTTGGTAGCTTAATGAGCACACCCATTATCAATATTCCACAGAGTGCTATTTTAGGCATGCATAAAATTCAAGACCGCCCAATGGCTATTAATGGCCAGGTGGTTATTAGACCTATGATGTATTTAGCGCTTAGTTACGATCACCGCATTATTGATGGTCGTGAGAGTGTTGGATTTTTAGTGCGCGTTAAAGAGCTTTTAGAAAATCCAGAATTATTGCTGATGGGTAAGGATCCGGTTAAAACATTATTGGAACTCTAAGTGCGTTACCAGTCTTATTTTAATTCGGCGCTTACTATTATCAATGCTTACAAAGGAGGTGCACCACTTGTGCACCATCTCAAACAATATTTTGCTGCACACAAAAAGCATGGTTCTACGGATCGTAGAACCATTGCACATGTATGCTATACATACTACAGGCTCGGTGCAAGTATCAAAGAATTTGACACAGATAAAGGCTTACAACT
>JBEGUD010000118.1:0-23003 GCA_041179065.1 Bacteroidota bacterium
GCTTTTTTGCAGAAAATGTAAGAGAGCATCAGATAGTGATAGAAAGAAAAAACCAGAATTTATTAGCAATGGTGCAAGATTTAAAAAGAGATTCTGTTCAATTACAACAAAGAATTATAGAATATACCAAAGCCGTTAAAACTTTTGAAAATTTAAAGTATGCTTCGTATCTGTACCACAATCACCAAATGAGTGAGCCGGATTTTATCAATTATGTTAGCAATCAATACGATTCGCTAAATGTTGGTGATAGCTTTTTTTCAAACAATTCGGCTTACAAAAATACAATTGCTACTGGCAGTTTAAGTGTGATAGCATCATTACCTATCAAACAACTAATTGCCGAATATTACGAAGAACTAAGTGTTAAACTCTCTGATAACAATAGAAATTTAGACAATGAGTTAAATGAGTATATGAGTTCTGTTATGGCAAATGGTAATTCACTTAATTCAGAGGTGAGCAAAAAATTTGCTAAATTATCAAGAGATCAAGTACTAGAAGAACATAAAAAAAATCCGGCATTTAAGGCAGCTATCTTAAGCCCTACTTTTACCATCCACACCAACAAGTTTGAAATGAGGTGCGACTATTACCTATACCTCATGAAAAGGTTCCAATCCGTTAATAGTCAATTACTAGCAGCATTAGAAAAAGCAGACGCTTAAATAATCAAACACATTTAGTATTTTTAAGTACACTAAAAAAATACTGTTATGCGTTTTCGAGTAATTGCCATTTTACTTAGCGTTATACCCTTTGGACAAATATGGTCGCAGGCTCCCGCTTCAATTAAAGAATACAAAAAGTCGTTTGTAACCTATCCTTTTTCTGATCCGGATCCAATAGCTTCACAAACAGCTATTTATCCATATTATAGGTTTGATGGCTTTACCAATAAGCCCGTTAACAAAATATGGACGGTTGTAGAACTAGAAAACGATTATATCAAAGTTGTAATCCTTCCAGAAATTGGCGGTAAAATTTGGACCGCTATTGATAAAACGACCGGCAAAGAATTTTTATATAATAATAAGGTTATTAAGTTCAGGGATATTGCCATGCGCGGACCTTGGACCAGTGGTGGCCTCGAAGCCAATTATGGTATTATAGGACATACACCCAATTGTGCTACACCCGTAGATTATAGCACTAAAAATAATATGGATGGAAGTGTAAGTTGCTTTATTGGTGTGTTAGATTTATTAACTAGAACCAATTGGCAAATTGAAATAAACTTACCTAAAAACAAGGCTTACTTTACTACAAATTCTATTTGGAATAATAATACGAGCATTGGTCAACCATACTACCATTGGATGAACGCAGGCATAAAAACAAAGGGGAATCTCGAATTTATTTATCCAGGAACAAATTATATTGGGCATGGCGGCGAGTATGCATCATGGCCAATCAATGAAGACAATGGCAAGCGTATCAATTTCTATGAAGAAAATAATTTTGGCACGTATAAATCATACCATGTTATTGGAAAACAAACTGATTTTTTTGGTGCTTATTGGCATGATGATAATTATGGCATGGTACGCTATGCACCTTACGATAATAAAGCAGGAAAAAAAATTTGGATCTGGGGCCTTTCGCGTCAGGGTATGATTTGGGAAAAAATACTTACAGATACTGATGGACAGTACGCCGAAATACAATCTGGACGGCTCTTTAATCAAAATGCGCAAAACAGCAGCTTTACGCCATTTAAACACCTATCATTTACTCCACATGGCACTGACACATGGAAAGAATATTGGTATCCAGTTAATAAAACAAATGGTATTGTTGTTGCAGGTGAATTTGCTGCCCTCAACGTAAAAATAGAAAATGGATTTTTGAAATGGTACTGCTCTCCTGTAGCATTTTTTAATGATACACTAGAAATCCATATAGATGGTAAGCCACTAGTAAAAAAAGCAATCAGTGCAAAGCCACTTCAAACAATTATTGACTCCATTAAAATTGGATTTGGAAAAAATGATCTATCAGTTTCATTAAAAAAACAACAACTCACTTGGAAAAGTGATCCCAATTTTAATGCGCTTTCTAGACCACTCGAAACACCTGCAAAATTTGAATGGAATAGCGCAGAAGGACTTGTGATTCAGGGAAAAGAATTAATGGATCAAAAAATGTTTTCGGAAGCTGAAATCAAATTAAATGAAGCACTTGCAAAAGAGCCCTATCATTTAATGGGCCTGGTAAAACTAGCTGAACTATACATCAGAAATGGAGAAGATCAAAAAGCGTTTGACATTTCAAAAACTGCCATTTCTGTAGATGCACACCATGGTGCAGCAAATTATTATTATGGATTAAGTGCTGCACGTATAAATAAAGAGGCAGACGCCATTGATGGATTTAGCATAGCAACAATGAGTGTCGAATACAAGTCAGCAGCTTTAACAGAGCTTGCGAAAATTCATGCACAACACAAAAGATGGGAAAAAGTACTAACATACGCGTCACAAGCAATTGATTTTAATAGATATAATGCAGACGCTGTTGCACTTCTAATTGTTGCTAATAGACAATTAGGTAATTCTTCAAATGCAAAACAGCTCATTGCTCAACTTGAAAAAGAGCAACCTTTAAATTTGCATGTGAAATGGTTTAATAATAAACTTGGATTCAAAAATGAATTACCAGAAGAGTCTATTTTAGAACTCGCTTCATTTTACGGAGATATAAAACTTGAATCGGAAGTAGCTAAAATATTAGAAGCACTCCCAAACCATCCTCTCGCTATTTATTGGAAAGCCTATTTACAAAGGTCCAATAGTAATCGTGCAAATGAATTACTAAATAAAGCAAACATTGCTTCTACAACACTGATATTCCCTTTTAGAACTTCATGTATTCCCATTTTACAATGGGCTGCTCAAAACAGCACAAGCTGGAAACCAAATTATTATTTAGCCTTGTTACTACATGATAAAAATAAAAAAGCAGCAGCATTGGAAATGTTAGCAGCATTAGGTTCAACGCCTACCGATGCTCATGTTTACGGACTTCGAGCACAATGGAACACGACCAACTTAATTACAAAAGAAGAGGATCTACAAAAAGCCATCTCATTAGACCCAAATGGGTGGAGATACCATAAGCTGCTTACACAACTGTACATTCAAAATAAAGACTATGAAAAAGCACTTGCCATCGTAGAAAAGTTCAAGCAATCAAATAGTCAAGAAAATTTTATCATGGATATGCTACTGGCGAAATCCTTGCTACTCAATAAAAAATACAAAGAATGTGATAAGTTACTTTCAACTATGGAAGTGATTCCATTTGAAGGCTCTACCGATGGAAGGGCTTTGTATTGGGAAGCAAAAATGATGCAAGGTGTTGCTGCACTAAAAGATAAAAACTACACGAGTGCTATTCAATTTATTCATGAAGCGCAGGAATGGCCAGAAAATTTAGGTGCCGGTAAGCCCTATGAAGCAGATATAGACAACCGTCTAGAACAGTACCTACAATCTATGTGCTTAAGCGCATTGCATCAATCTGACAGTGCGCAAGCATTGCTCAAAAAAATTACCGCCTTTAAACCTGGTATTTATAACACCATAAGAAATTTTCAGCCAGCCAATCATTTAATTACCAAGTGGGCCTACAATGATTTGCATGAAAACTTTGATTCGAATGAATGGATGCAAACTCAAATAAATAAATATCCTCAATTTAAAGAAACGTTTAACTGGGTTTTAAGCAAGGCCAATAATAGTGGAGAAATTAGCAACAGCGCTGAAGATCCATGGATGCGTGTGATACAAGAAGTAATAAACTTAAAGCACTCCAATAAAAATGATGGATATATTTTTATACAAAAACCGGAACGAAGAAATGAACAAACAAAATGGGAATTGGTATGGGAAGATAATTTTAATAAAGGTTATTTAGATACCACCCATTGGAGTAAAATTGGTTTATTTTCTACACCAAAATGGAAAATGCCCAAAGAAAAATGGAGAGACAATACGGGCTGTTTTAGATATATCACCGACTCCGATGACCGGGTTGTACAATTTGACGCAGAAAATATTTTATTAAGAGGTATCGTAAATAATGATACCATCAATGGCGATCCTAGACCCATGCTAACCGGCGGCATTTATAGTTACAATAAATTTGCATTTCAATATGGACGTATCGAAGTGCGAGCCAAATTAGATCCTGCGCATGGTGCATGGCCTGCCATTTGGATGCTTTCCGAAAAAGATATTTATCCAAATCAAAACAATGGAGAAATGGATATTATGGAAAGGTTAAACCATGATAGTTTTGCTTATCAAACAACACACAATCATGCTACCATCACATTAAAACAAGAAACGCCTAAAAAATTTAATACCGGAAAAATTGACCCGACCGGTTATAACACCTATAGCGTAAGTTGGTACCCCGATAAATTAGTGTACGCCATTAATGGCATTGAAACCATTACCTATCCAAAAATTGCAGATGGTAATACGTATCAATGGCCTTTTGATCAGCCCTTTTACTTAATTATTGATCAGCAATTAGAAGGTAGCTGGCCTGGTAAAGTCACCAATTTAAAAGAGCTCCCGATAAACATGACAGTTGATTGGGTTAAACTGTACCAGTAAATTTTATATTTAATTGATTATCAATTAGTTAATTAATTTTCAGGTCTTCGAGTTAACAATTTGATAATACTGGCTGCCCTCTATTTGCATGGGATTTTAAGACCTTTACAATCAATTAATTAAACAAAAGATTGTCATGGATTTTAACTCTATTTTCAAAGTATTCTTACCAAAAGACCGCGTATTTTATCAGTTATTTGAAGAAGTAGCGGAGCATGTCCACGAAATGGGTATTAAACTCAAAGAAATGGTAAATGAGGCAGATGCCGATAAAAGAGCGAGTATACTAGCTCAAATTGAAAATTTAGAACATACCAACGACGATTTAACCCATAACATTTTTACAGAACTAGGTAGAAATTTTATCACTCCATTTGATAGAGAAGATATTCACTACCTGGCTACCTCACTAGATGATATTGCAGATTATATTTATGCTTCTGCAAAAAAGATAAATTTCTATAAAATCAATCCGAACGACTTAGGCATTCATAAGCTAACAGAGCTCGTTTTACAAGGAACCATTGAAACCAAGAAAGCGGTTATGGGTCTTCGCGATATGAAAAATATCAAGGAAATGACTGATGCTATGATTAAAGTGAACAGCATCGAAAATCAAGCGGATGATGTTTTTGATATGAGTATCGAAAAATTATTTGAACAAGAAAATGATTTCAAAATTATTATCAAGAAAAGAGAAATCTATCAAGTGCTTGAAATTGCTACCGATAAAATCGAAGACGTTTCTAATGTAATTGAATCAATTATTATCAAGTACGCTTAATTAAAGAATAATGAGTTTATTAATTGTCATTATCGCATTAGCGTTAATATTTGATTATATCAACGGTTTTCATGACGCAGCTAATTCAATTGCAACTGTTGTTTCTACAAAAGTATTAACCCCTTTTCAGGCAGTACTATGGGCGGCACTTTTCAATGTAGTTGCTTTTTTTATATTTAAAGACCACGCTGTTGCCAATTCTATTAGCAAAACAGTTTTTAAAGACTTTATCACACTACCAGTTATTTTTTCTGGTTTATTAGCAGCAATTTTTTGGAACCTACTTACTTGGTGGTATGGTATTCCATCTTCCTCATCACATACACTTATTGGTGGGTTTGCTGGGGCTGCTATTGCGCATGCGCTTACCGTAAAAGGGATTGATTATCCTTGGTCTAAAATTGTAGACAGTCATACCATTTTAATGACCGTATTTTTTATTTTCTTGGCGCCCATTATAGGTATTATTATTTCGGTATTTATTACGGTTGTTACCATTATGCGAAATATCTGGCTACGCATAGCAATCATTATTGCTGTAACACTAGCTACTGCAGTATTATTTGACAATTTCGAAAACAATAAAATGAACGAAAACGTTCAAAAGTTTTATGGTATTGATAAATATAAAAAAGAGGTTGCTACAATTAATGAAGAGCTTGAAACCAAACAGGGTAATAGTGAGCTACTCGAAAAACTAGCAATCAATCAAGAAAAATTAGATAAAGCAACTGTTTATTACAATCATATTAAACCACTTATTAACGACTTTGATAATTCAAACGCTAACGCAATTGCTAAAACAGCAAGTGATAGTGGATGGCTTAAAAGTGTGGCTGCAAGCAAAATTAAAGACGCCGTTAGAAATGCAAACGACTATTTGGTATTAGAATCTAAAGCACCATCAGACAAAGCAGCAAAAGCTGAATATGATATTGCAAAAGAAAAAACGGAAGGCTATAAAGAGCCACTAAAATTATACTTGGCTGGAATAATTTCTATGGACTCTGCAATAACAGCAGTAAACGCTATTTATCCAATTAAGCCACAGAACATAGATAAAGTCAAGAAGAAAATTAAGGGCTTTAATATTGAAAAATCATTTGCTTCAGAAATTGACAAAGCAGATAATTCAATAATTGTATACGGAATTTTAATTTCATCACTCATCTTTATATTAATCTACCTCTACGTAGAAAAAATAAAAACGCCTACTGCATTAACCGTAGGCAACATGTTTAAAAAATTACAGCTCTTTAGTTCTGCTGCATTTAGTGTTGGACATGGTGGTAATGATGCTCAAAAAGTAATGGGTATTATTGGAGCCGCCTTAATAGCAAGTGGAAGCATTCAAGATTTTGGTCAACTACCAGGTTGGGTACCTGTTGCCTGTTACTTATCTATTGGACTTGGTACCATGAGCGGTGGTTGGAAAATTGTAAAAACAATGGGCTCAAAAATTACAAAAGTAACGCCACTAGAGGGTGTTGCTGCGGAAACAGCTGGTGCCTTTACCTTATTTTTTACAGGTCAAATGGGTATCCCCGTTTCTACTACGCATACCATTACTGGTTCTATTATTGGAGTAGGTGCCACCAAGCGTCTAAGTGCTGTAAGATGGGGTGTCACCACCAATTTATTATGGGCTTGGGTACTTACCATTCCAGTAAGTGCTACACTTGCTGCCATCACTTACTTTATTGTTAGTTTATTTGTAAAATAAAATAATTACTTTATTTTTTAGAAACCCAGTTACCACGTGTAGCTGGGTTTTTTTATTACATTTAAGGAACAAAAATATCCGCATGAAGAAACATATACTAGTTGGCCTTGTATTTACGCTTGTGAGCGCAAGTATCACTGCACAAACAATAGAACCCAGTTTACTAAAAGGTTTACAATACAGAATGATTGGACCACACCGTGGTGGAAGAACAGTAGGTATGTGCGGAGTGCCTTCTCAACCCAATGTATTTTACATGGGTGTTAACAATGGTGGCGTTTGGAAAACAACTGATTTTGGTCATACTTGGTTTCCAATTTTTGATCATCAAAATACAGGCTCTGTAGGTGATGTAGCAGTTGCGCCATCTAATCCTAATGTGGTGTATGTGGGAAGTGGAGAAGGTATTCAAAGACCCGATTTATCCATTGGTAATGGACTCTATAAATCTAATGATGCAGGAAAAACCTGGACAAATATGGGCCTACATGATGCGCAACAAATTGGCGGTATCAGTGTAGATCCAACCAATGAAAATAAAATTTTTGTTGCAGCACTTGGGCATCCATACGGGCCCAATAAAGAAAGGGGCGTTTACAAAAGTGTTGATGGCGGAAAAACACTCCAGCAGGTTTTATATATCGATGAAAACACAGGTGCCGTTCAGGTTACCATTGACCCTAATAACACGCAAATAGTTTTTGCAACCCTTTGGGCTGCAAGACAAGGCCCTTGGGAAAATGGGACATTTAATGGACCTGCAAGTGGTTTATATAAATCGGTAGATGGGGGAAAAAATTGGAAAAAAATTACAAATGGTTTTCCGAGCACCACAAAAGATGGCTTGGGTAGAATTGGTTTTACCATTGCACCTAGTAATTCAAATAGAATGTATGCCACTGTTGATGCAGAAAAAAATGGAGGCATTTATAGAAGTGATGATGCTGGAGAAAATTGGTATCTCCTTACTGCAGATGCAAGATTTTGGGGCAGAGGTTCAGATTTTGCAGAAGTAAAGTGTGACCCAAAAAATGAAGACATTGTTTATTCTGCAAACGTTGTAATGTGGAAGTCTATCAATGGCGGAAAAAATTGGACAGGAATTAAAGGTGCGCCAGGTGGTGACGATTATCACCGCATTTGGATCAATCCTAACAATACCAATATTATGGCGATTGGATTAGACCAAGGAGGTATTGTTACCGTAAATGGGGGTGAAACTTATTCAAGTTGGTATAACCAACCAACTGCCCAGTTTTATCATGTGAGTACTGACAATGCTTTTCCATACAATGTCTATGGTGGTCAGCAAGAAAGTGGTTCTGTAGGTATTGTATCCAGGTCTAATGATGGCAATATCACATTTAGAGAATGGCATCCAGTTGGAGTAGAAGAATATGGATATGTTGCCCCAGATCCACTTGATCCAAATATTATTTATGGTGGAAAAATTACAAAGTTTGATAAGCGCACTGGTCAAGTTCAAAATATTGCACCGGAGCCTGTAAGATCTGGTAAAGTTCGTTTTTTGAGAACGGCTCCCGTAGTTTTTTCTCCTGTAGATAATAAAACATTATTTTTTGCTGGTAATGTTATTTTTAAAACATTGGATGGTGGTAATAGTTGGCAAACCATTAGTCCTGACTTATCTAGAGAAGCATGGGATATCCCTAATAGCGTTGGCATATATACGACAGAACAATTAAAAACAATGCCACGTAGAGGTGTTGTATATACACTTGCGCCATCTTACCAAAATATAAATGTTTTATGGGCTGGCACCGATGATGGTCTGATTCATATTACAAAAGATGGCGGAAAAACATGGAAAAATATTACACCGCCAGCTATTACTGCATGGAGTAAAATTTCTATGATAGAAGCGAGCCGTTTTGATGAACAAACCGCTTATGTAGCAGTTAATAGAATTAGATGCGACGATTTACAAGCATATATTTATAAAACAACTGATGGCGGCGCTAGCTGGAAATTAATTACAACAGGTTTGCCCAATGAACCTATTAACTCAGTAAGAGAAGATGGTATAAAAAAGGGATTACTATTTGCAGGATCTGAAAATGCTATTTACACATCATTAGATGGTGGAAGTAATTGGCAATCGTTGCAATTAAATATGCCAGCAACATCCATTAGAGATTTGGTTATAAAAGATGATGATATTGTTGTTGGAACACATGGAAGAAGTTTTTGGATTTTAGATAACATTACACCACTGCGACAAATCAATAATACCACTTCAAAAGAAACGGTTTTATTTAAACCACAGCCAGCCATTCGTGTAAGGTGGAATATGAATACAGATACCCCACTCCCGCCAGAAGAACCAGCTGGATTAAATCCGCCAGATGGTGCAGTAATTGATTTTAATTTGCCCACTAATGCAACCGGACCCGTTGTAATCAGTATTACAGATGCAAAAGGAAAAATAATTAGAGCATTTTCAAGTGACGATAGTTTGTATACTATTCCAGCTGTAAATATTCCTTTATACTGGATCAGACCGCAAAGTGTTTTACCTGCTACCCCTGGTGCACACCGTTTTTTATGGGACCTAAAATATACGCCCATCAATATTCCGGTAAACTATCCAATGACAGCCGTAAAAAACAATACGGCACCAGATGCAACAGCACCTTGGGTAATGCCAGGTTCATACACGATAACTTTGCAAGTTAACGGCAAAACCTATGCCCAGCCATTACAAATTAAAATGGATCCACGTGTAAAAACGAGTATGCAAGATTTACAAAAACAACATGACCTTTCTATGATTTGCTATGAGGGTCGTAAAAAAACAATCGATAAAAACCCTGCACTGTTTAGAAAATTTAGTGCACTATTTGAAATATTAGAACAAACAGAAATGCCGCCAACAACCCAGGTAATTAATGCAGTATTAGCGGCACAAAAAGAATTAAATTAGAACTTAGGACACTTTAGCTTAAAGGCTTTGCTTTTGTTATCCAAAATGTAAATGAGTGAAATCTCTGAAGACTGATAAGATTTGGAGGAGGCAATCGTATTTGCGCCACCTACATCATAGGTAAATCCAGCTCTTATATGATTCCATTCAAGTCCAACATAGGGTATCATGCATTCTTTTATTCGGCTCCAGATTCCTGCATACAGTTCTATCCCATTATCTGATCCTAAATAATAACTGAGGGCACCGCCAACAATTAATTCGTTTGCCTGGCCTTGTTTTTGATATTGGAAACTGGTATGTAATGACGCAGCATTTGATAAAGAAAAATAAGCGCCGCCATGGACATTAATTCTACTGTTTGTAAAATAACTAGGTGAAATAAAGCCTACGGTAGGTTTTGCAAAATGATAATAAGAAGCACCTACATAAAATATATTATTATCGGAAGTTGATCCTGTATATAAAATTCCGGCATTAATATCGGTTGTGTTTTTGGTAAAGTTATTTCCTAAAATTAATTCTGCGGAAGAGCCGGTAAAACCTCCAGCCGTGAGTTGATCCTCAAAATTTGCTTTTAGTGGATCAAAGCGGTACATGCTGTAATTGGCCTGAAAACCAACAGCAATAGAATGGTTAGCGTTTTCATCAAGTGCTTTACTATAACTTACAGATGCTGCAATATTATTATCATTGAGTAATTTATTGCCGCTCTGATCCGATAAGATTAATAATCCCACACTTAATTTATCATCTTCTTTAATATACTTTTTAAAAATAGGAGCATCCAACGATAATGTTTTTGTAGCGTAGGCATTATTAAATTCAGGCAATTGCGTTCTACTATTTAATGCTGCTCTTAACGACCCACTAAAATTTCCAGTATTGGCAGGATTAATCGTTAATGGAGATGCAAAAAATTGAGAGAAATGCGGGTCTTGTGCATAGGAATACCACTGTACAAGTAACAAGCATATAATTAAACTAATTTTTTTCATGTCACTTATCTTATAACGCTAATATTACCTTTATGAACTTCCAATGCTCCACTTAGTAGTTCAATAACAATTTGATACACATAAGTACCCTGTGCCGCTAGCTGTCCATTGTAATACCCATTCCATCCAAAATTGATATCATTGGTTTTACCATTTGTTTTTTCAAACATTTTTTGACCCCACCTATTAAATACCTGAAACTGCTTTACCTGTTTTACATCTTTACCAGCAATCACATAAAACACATCATTTAAGCCATCGCCATTGGGTGAAAATGCATTGGGTAATGCAATATGCGATCTGTAATATGCATTTACTTGCAAGGTGGCAGAGTCTTTACAAAAGAGTGCTGTAGTGCCAACAATCTTTAATAACGTATTGGTGTTTGTTGTTAATGCTGGCGTCAAGCAACCCGTACAACTAAGTCCTGCAGGTGGTGTCCAAACAATTGTTGTTGCTTTGTCGCCACTATTAATTGGCTGCAGCGTTGTGGGTTCACCTCTATACACATCTATTTGTATAGGATTAAATCGAATCGAAAAAGGAACATACACTATACTCACTTTATTATTTGCGCTATTCGTTTCAAATGGCACAAGCCCACTATTTAAATAAGCAACAACGTTTGTTACATTTTGATTGCGTACAACATGCGTAATTGTTGCACAGTTACCAGCAAATGATTGACCAGTTCCAATCCATCCAGCACCTAAAAACTTACTTGTTGGTAGTGTGCTATCGCTATCAAAATAGCGTATTTGAGTAGGCTTATATAAACTTGTGTATTGGTTGTCTAAACATACAGTACTCGTTATTTGTAAGCTGTCATTTTTATAACAATGAACAATCAAATTATTAATGGAGAGATCTACTGGAAACACTTTAATATTGGCAAATGTTGAATCTTC
Organism: Bacteroidota bacterium; assembly: GCA_041179065.1. Taxonomy (GTDB): domain Bacteria; phylum Bacteroidota; class Bacteroidia; order Chitinophagales; family Chitinophagaceae; genus Sediminibacterium. The sequence goes on from JBEGUD010000118.1 coordinate 11,983, forward strand.
ACAACCAAAAACACTGATAGCACTTGCTTTAACGACAGTTGTATCAATTACAGATAATACAGGATTTGAACAACCCGTGCAACTTAAAGATCCTTTACTAGAAGTCCATGTAATAGAAGAAATTTTATCTGGTGCCGAACTGTCTTTAATAACTAAGGTTGTATTTACAAATACCGTTGTATCGTTTGGCAATACAAATAACCTGAATTTAAAATCTTTTCTACTTGAACTGTTGTTGCCCTCATTTAATTCTGATAAAATATTTTCTTCATCAAATACAAGTGTAATGGAATCTAAATTTAAACGTGGCGCTTTTACAATATGGGTATATACTTTTTCGCACTTACCTAATATAGCTTGATCGGTTGCAAAGCTATTGAGCATTTTTATGGGACCAGGAACAGATGGAAAACGATCATAAAAATTAACAGAAACACCTGCTGGTATGGTATCGTAGCCGTTATTACGTACACCAAACACAACCCGAATACTGTCGTTTTTATAACAATTTACACTGTAAATATTAATTTGTCCATCAGCTGCCGGATTGTTTACTTGCAAATTATATGTTGGTGAATTACTACTACAAGCACCTGCACTTGCTACAAGTCGTATGGTATAGTTTCCGGGCTTTAAAAAATCGTATAATAAATCTGTACTGGTAGATACCATTTGTTCGTTGGCGCCTAATTCATCAGATACATACCAGTTGTATGTTGTAGCGCCATATGATTTATTGATAAAAGTTATAGGATCTTTATATACCCCACCTGCAGATGCAATAATTCTTTTATCTGGAGAAAATCTTGCATCTACGCCACAGTTTACAATAACATTAGCTGTGTAAGTGCTATAACAACCTGCTGTAGCCGTTAGTGCTTTTATAACTATTTTATACGTTCCTGTAGCCGAAAAAATATTTGAATAATTATTTGCGGTACTAACAAGTGTACCATCTAAATACCATTCATAAGTAAGTGCGCCAACACTTGTATTTATAAAATTTACGGCACTCCCAACAACTGGATGTGGGTTAGCGTCAAAATTAAAACTAGCTACTACGTTATCTGAACAAGGTGCAGCACAACCATCACTGATTAATAAACTTCCGCCATTAAATAAATTTAAAAACGCCATCATGCGGTCTGCTTGACCTTGCGTAAACACAGATGGACAAGGACTTCCATAGTCCATAAAATTTGAAATATTATCTGGCTCATCGGTAGTGAATGGACCAGAAATAGTATCGGTATTGCAGGAGTTTTCTGGCGAAGTACATGACGATCCCTTTATACTTCTATCTGGCGGCGTATCACAAACCAAGTCACCATCAGTGGTACAATCATTGTTTAAACAATTAGTGCCCTGAAAAGTATGTAGTAGTGATAAGTAATGCCCCATTTCATGTGCAACAAGTGGTGTACTCAAACTGCTTACCACAAGTCCACTTCCAGGACCAGCGTAACCACCATAGCCCATACGCTCCCATTTACCACATTCAAAAACACTAGGTTGTATTTCACCCTGAATAGAATTCACCAACCAGATATTGGCATACTTAGATGGATTCCAATTAGAGAGCGCACCAAGCACACCTCCTTCTAAATCAACATCTATATTTTGATAGTAACTATTGATCCGTTCAATACCATTTGTTTTCCCACCATCAGGTGTTCTTGAAGCCAAACAAAATTGTATGCGTGTATCAACACCTTTAGGGTCGGTGCCATATACACCCAGATGCGCAAATGCTTTATTTAAATCTGCAACTGCATCAATAATCATTTGATCAGTGATGGCAGCAGCGTTTTGATTTACAATATGAAATACAACAGGTATGGTAACAACTGGAACAGACATGGGCGCAACCACCACATTATTGGTTCCTATGTTATTTTCAGCAATTTTAATACTACGTTGCCCTGCAGCTTGTAACACCCAGGCTCTAATTTTTTCATTCATCACATTTTCTCTAGACACATACATAGGGTCTTTTCGCAGCAATTGCTGGTAAGCATCAGCACCGCATTTTGGCGCCTCAAATACACCCTGACCCATCGAGGCAAGTGCAAGAACAATAAAACCAAATACCAACAACAGTCTCTGCATCATGATTTAAGTACAGTTTAATACTAAACGTCAAAAAGTGAAATAAATGTTACCCAACAGGCACAAATTCATAAAAATAAATGATACGAATTGTTAAATGTATTTTAGGGCATGTTAATATTAAGGAATTTATAGTTAATTTTTATTATCTTTTTTTGTTAAAATTGAGGTAGATTTAACTACGATTTGCTGGTAAGGATAATTTTCAATGCATAACACTGAAAACCTTTTATATGAAACTGCTTCAAACACAGATAACACAAAGCCCCAATAGTTACATTTCGGTGCTTGAAAGGGATGAGCCTCAATTTATGGCTCCTTTTCATGCGCACCCTGAGTTAGAACTCGTTTGGGTAAAAGAGAGTCATGGAAAGCGCATTATTGGAGATAAGATAGAGCCATTCAAAGAAGATGATATGGTTTTTATTGGCGAAAACCTTCCGCATGTATGGTTAAACGATGAAACCTACTACAATGGACTGCAAAATCACAAGGCCAAAGCCATTGTCGTTTATTTTAATAAAAACTTGTTTGGGTCTGATTTTTACGAGTTAGACGAAGCCAGTAATATTAAAGCTTTATTTGAAAAAGCGAAACGAGGCATTAAAATTGGTGATGAAACCAGAAAAAAAATTAGTGCCAAATTAGAGAAGATGGTTGCTCAAAAAGATTTTGAGCGCGTTATTGGTTTATTTGAAGTGCTTCATTTAATTTCTACCGCCAAAGACAACGAACTCATCACTACCGAAGGTTATACAAAACCGGTAAGTAAAGATGGTGCTGACAGACTTGCCAGTGTATATAAATATGTACATGAAAATTTCAAGCAACCTATTTCATTAAATCAAGTAGCAGAGCTTGCTAATTTAACGCCACAATCTTTTTGCAGGTTATTTAAAAAACGCAACAAGAAAAAATTTGTAGAATATTTAAATGACATGCGCATTGCACAGGCCTGTAAATATTTAATTGAAACAGATTGGAGCATCTCTGAAGTTGCTTATGCCTGTGGTTACAAATCGGTTTCTAATTTTAATAAACTTTTTAAAGAAACAAAAAACTGTTGTCCTAAAGCTTTTAGGGTTCAGTTTGATAAATAGTTTTTTTGCTAAATAGTTTTCGAATACATTTTCGACAATATTTGTTCACTCACTTTTAAGCATAAAAATAGCCGCTCTTACGAGCGGCTATTTTTATGCTTAAAAATTTTCGTAGATCAATTATTTATCCCAGAAAATTTTATTAGTTGCTTTATCGTTTGCACTAACAGCAGCGTAGTTCGCTTTGTTATAAACGTTTTCTGAAGAAGGATAAGCCCATCTTGTAGGCGGAGCTACGTTAGTTGGTGTTGCATCATCATTCCAGAATTTTAATGCTGGTAAATCAGTTCTTCTAACTTCAGCATAGTTTTCAAATGGTTGAATTACATTGTAATGTAACCAACGTTGATTTGAAATAAGTGCTTGTCTTGCAGCAGTAGTGGTTGCAAGATCCCAGTTGATACCTGCAGCTGTTTGATACGCTGTTACTTGAGCAGCAGTGTAAGGCACTACAGCAGGGCTGGTTGTGTTAGTTGTTAACTTACGGATATTGTAATAGTACTCAGTAGATTGCTCAATACCTTTATTGTAAGCATCTTTAGCAGCTGTTAAGTTACCAGCTTTTAAATGTGCTTCTGCTAAATGGAATGATACTTCTGCAGCGTTAATTAAAACACCTGGGAAGAATAAGTTTCTACTTGTAGTAGAACGGTTGTACATTGAAACAGTATTGGTTAAAATCAACGCATCTGTTACAGTTGCTGATGCCATTTGGTCGATACCTTTGTATACGCCAGCAGCTTTATCACCTGGTTCAAATAAAACCGGTAAACGCGGATCACCGTTGGTTAACATATGGTTGATCATTGTTGCGTTTGCAAGGTTACCATTCCAATCTTCTAAACCACCTTGGAAGTTGCTACCAGCAACTGGTGTGTTTAAGCTAAATACATTGATTTGAACGTTTTCTGCATTTGAACTTACCATTGGGAATGTTGCAGGAGCTGTAGCCATTGCAGCGATTTCAGAAGTAGCTCTTGCTGCAAATTCTGTAGAACCAGAAACGCGCGTAAGCATTCTTAAACGAAGTGAATTACAGTATCTAGTCCAATGTGCTTTGCTACCCTTTAAAATAAAATCTTGGGTATTGAAAGCTGTTTGGATAGCAGCAGGGATCGTTAAGCTGTTTAACTCTGTAGAGAACGCTTTTAAATCATCTAACATTTTAGTGTAGATGTCTTGCGCTTTGTCATACTTAGGTAAAGAAGCTAAATAATCTCCACCGTTGGCACTTAACATACCAGCGCCAGACCAAGGAAGATCTCCATGAACGTCTACCATTTTCTGTGTGTAATCATAGAAATAGATAGTAGCAGCAATCATGAATATTCTTCTTTCTGCTTGATCAGCAGGAGATAATGCTTTGTTGATTTTTACCAACTCCTTGTATTGAGACAAGAAAGCATAATAAGAATTCCAATGATCAGAAACAGCACCTCCACCAGGGATGTACTGACCTGTTGCATTAGACCAACCCACAGACTGTGTGTAACGGTTGTTGGTAATTCTTTGAACCACAAAGTAATTCCAGTAACCTGGCATAATATAGCCAAGGTTTGAGTTCACGAATCCAGAAAATTGCTTCTCTACAGAAGATACCGCAATTTTAGAAGGATCGGTATAGCTATCAGCGAAGTCTGCTTTCTTACAAGAAGAAACAACTAGCGTAACTGCTAAACTTGAAATGAATAATATTTTTTTCATATAATTTTTTTAAAATTTTCAGAGAAATTAAACCTTAGAAAGAAGCTCTTAACATCACACCAAAGCTTCTAGTTGAAGGGTTACCACCGGCGTTGGTTAAGTTTTGAGCCCAACGTGAACCTGCAGTAGTTTGCTCCGCATCTAAGTGTTTAAGTGTACGATAGATATAAAATAAGTTACGTCCAAATACAGAGAACTGTAATTTTTTCGCACCAATCATGCTAGCAACTTTGCTTGGCATATTATATCCAATGGTAACTTCTCTCATCTTAACATATGAATTCTCTACGATGTATAAATCATAACGAGATGCACTGTACTGAGGACCACCCCAGTTGTAGGTATTCCAGAAATAATAAGATTGAGGAACAATGTTATCATTTTTAGAACCGTCAGCTTTAACACCTGGTAATAACATACCATCGTTAAATACTTTTTCGCCTTGAGGACCTGCAGCTGCATTAGTTTGTGTATACTTACCAGACGTTTTGTCTTTGTAGTAAGATAAACCACCGCTTTCTTTATCCATAAACTGTAAGCTCTCTTCTAATAAACCACGGCTAATCATCCAGTTAATACCAGTAGGCATTACATACCCACCATAACGGAAGTCAACCATCGCATCAAAAGTAAAGTTCTTATACTTAACTGTGTTAAACCAACCGCCAATTAATTTAGGCATTGCGTTACCCACTTTGTACATTTTGTCAGGATCAACAGCATAGATACCGTCAGGTCTAACAATTTGCTCACCTTTAGCATTTGTTAATACAGGGTGTGCGTAAAAATCTCCCATTGGTTGACCAACAACAGATTTTAATTGAGCAGCGTTACCATCATAATCAGCGTGCAATAACTCCGTTAAACCTGGTGCTAATTGCTCTACTTTATTTTGGTTTTGAGCTAAGTTGATACCAGTTTCCCAGCTAAAGTTTGCTTTTTTGATTGGGTAACCGCTAATAGTAACTTCAATACCTGTATTTCTAAGGGTACCTACGTTTGCTAAAATTGAAGTAGCTCCAGAAGTTGCTGGTAATGATAGAGGTAGAATTTGATCTACAACTTGTGCATTATAGTAACTTGCTTCAAAAGTTACACGATTGTTGAACAATCTTGTTTCTAAACCAAATTCAAATTCTTTCTTTTGCTCTGGTCTGATTGCATCATTACCAAAGTTCATTGGAATGTTTGTATACAATACTGGGTTACCACCTTGGCTACCTAATGTGTTTTGACCATACGCAACGTTCGCTAAGTAAGCATCAGGGAAGTTACCCACGATACCCCATGAACCACGTAATTTACCATATGATAACCATGATGGCATTTTAAGTGCGTCAGAGAAAATAAAGCTTGAGTTAACAGAAGGGTAAGCAAAACTATTGTTATTAGGATTCATAGTAGAAGTACGGTCTCTACGTACAGTTGCTTCCAAAAATAAATAGTCTTTGTAGTTTGCATTAAAGGTACCCAAAAAGGCATCTTTAGTGATAGACATACGAGAAGATCCTTGACCTGGTACGTTCATAGACGCAGCAATGTCATATAAATTTTCTGTACTTAAACCACCAGAAGTACCACGTGTAATACGCAACATACTTTCGTCTGTAGCAGTATAACCACCAAGTGCACTCACTTCTAAATCGTTGTTGATTTTTTTAGTGTAGGTTAATAACGCATCACCATATACTGTGGTGTTTTGTGTTTGACCTAAACCAAAGTAACCAGAGTTACCAAACGCTAAAGGAACTTCATTTGGTTGTCTAGTTTCATCTTTAGCAGAAGTAAAGTCTGTAGCGATACGCGTACGTAACTTTAAATCAGGTAAAATAGAATAGTTGTTGGTCATGCTCGCAATTACACGGTTGCTTACCTCTAATAATTGGTGCATTTTTACACGGTATGCATAATCAGCGATATCGCCTTTAAAGCCTCCGCCAGCAGTAAAAATATTTTCTGATGGTGTTGCACTTTGTTGAGTACCAGTACGGTATCTGTAACCTTTAGAAGTTACTGCTTTGTTCATGTACCACTCACCATTATCAAAACGACCAATCATACCTGTAAAATTGTTGATCATACGATCAATAGAATAAGGACGGTTGTTGATCGTTTGGTTGATATAGTTAACCATTACATCAGTCGTAAACTTAGGAGACAATCTAAAACTTGTATTCAAGTTCATGGTATTTTTTTCACTACCAGAATTCATACTGATACCTTCATTTGCTTGTCTAGTTAAAGAGAAACGAATGCTCGCATTATCTGTTGCTTTTGAAACCGCAACGTTAACACTTGAGTTCGTTGCTGTTTGGAATAAACCAGCATAGTTATCAGGTTGTGCAGAGTAAGGGATAATACGGTTGTCCCAAGTTAAAATAGGTTGACCATCAAATTTAGGACCGTAGTTGATACTAAAATTTAATAGACTTCTAGTTTCTTTGATACCATCACCATTTAAATCATGATAGATAAAACCAGCATCATCTTGACCACTGTTGTTAATTACATTTGAAATACCATATCCGCGAACGTTTTGGTATCTTGGTAAGTAAGCAATTTTATCAATGCTATAGTTTGTAGAAACGTCTACACCTAAGCCTTTTCTGTTTTTGCTTGCTTGTTTTGTTGTTACTAATACAACACCGTTTACAGCTTCAGAACCATAAAGCGCTGCAGCAGATGCACCTTTTAAGATAGAAATGTTTTCGATATCTTCTGTTTGAAGATCCAATAAACCATTACCTCTTAAACGTTGGTCACCCCAATAGTTGTCATTTCTAACTTCACCGTTACGGATTGGAATACCATCTAATATGATTAGAGGATCGTTTTTACCAGTGATAGAGTTGATACCACGGATGTTGATGTTTACTGCAGAAGTTGCACCACCTGGTGTAGCAGCGATACGAACACCTGGCGCCTTACCATAAAGGGCAGTCGCAAAGTTTGGTGTACCAGCATCAGTGATTTGCTCAGCACTAATAGTGCTTGTAGCATAACCTAACGCTTTTTGCTTTTTAGAAATACCAAGAGAAGTTACAACTACATCATTTAAAGCACTAGTTCCTGGCGCTAAAGAGAAGTTTACGGTTGTTTGACCGCCAACTACAGCTTCTTTGCTTTCGAAACCCACAAAAGAAACAACAAGTGTTGCTTTTGCATTTGCCTTGATTGTGAACTTACCTTTTGCATCTGTCATGACACTGTTAGAAGTGCCTTTAACAGACACTGTAGCGCCAGATAATTCTGCGCCAGTGTTGTCTTTTACAACACCCGATATTGCTTTGTCTTGGGCAAATAATGTAGTGCCCGCAAACATCAATACAAGGAGTGTCAGTAAACGAATTTTTGTCCTCATTGTTTAGAATTTTGGTTAAATAAAAATCTTGAACCGGATTATCGTTTTAATAGTCCAGCGCTAAAATTTAGCTTTTTAAAGTTCAGCCTTATTTAGATTGAATTATTCAGTGAAATTATCAATTTTTAGCCCTCTATTAACATATTCTTTGCATTTGGGGGTTAAAATTGACTTAGTGTAAAATATACATAGTAAAAAGGGGGTATTTTACTCCGTAACTAACTTAAAAACAAGGGCTTCGGTTTGTTTAACAATCGATTTATCAGTGGTAGACAAAACCACCTGGCCGCCATTTTGTGTGAATTTTACCTTTTGTGGACCGCCAATCACCGATACACTTTTAACTTTTACCCCTGCTGGTAGGTTTACTGAGAGTGAATTTTCAATCATTTCATTTTCTGCAACCTGATATATAGCGTAAACATCTGTGCCTTTTCTAGTAAATGCCCACTTGCCCTGACGTGGTAAATTAGGGTCGGCCTCTGACTCGTAAACCGCTTCACCATTGATTTTCATCCATTTTCCAATGGCTTCTAAACGGTTATAGGCTAGTGAATCCCACTCACCATCAGGACCAGGACCCACGTTTAAAAGGAGGTTTCCATTTTTAGAAATAATATCGGTAAGCATATGAATGACTTTTCGAGACGACTTGTACTTGTCGCCAGGTACATATGACCAAGAATTACCAAGTGTTATACAGCTTTCCCAAGGATACGGCAAATAAGTAGCAGGCACTTGTTGCTCTGGCGTAACATAATTTTCATACTCCCCATGCACCGTTCTATCCACCACAAGTAGGCCCGGCTGGTGCGTTCTGGCCATGGCCGCAATTTTAGGCATGTCAATATCCTGATTATGCGTAATGGTTCTTTGCCATTCGACGGTGGTATCAATGCTACTTTTTGGTCTAACCCAACCGCCATCAAGCCATAAAATATCCATGGTACCATACCCAGTCATGAGTTCCTGAATTTGGTTGTAGGTAAATGTTTTAAAATCTTCCCAACGCTGCGGGTATTTTTTTGGATCGTAAGAAACGTTTCTATCTTTTGGTGGAAAATAACGCCACCAATAATCTTTGGTATTCCAATCGGGTTTAGAAAAATAAGCACCCGTCATAAAACCTTGATTTCTGAATGCACTAAAAACTTCTTTCGCAACATTTGCTTTTGGATTGTTTGCAAATGGTGATTTTGATCCGGTTATTTTGTAATCCGTTTCTTTAGAATCAAACATGCAAAAACCATCATGGTGTTTGGTGGTAAAAACAACATATTTCATGCCTGCATCTTTTGCAGCAGCTGCCCAACGTTCTGGATTAAATTTTACTGGATTAAAAGTGGTTTGCAAATTTTCATACGCTTTCAAGTAGGTATACCAATCCGCTGAATAGGGCCCCCTGCGCTGCGTCCAGCCTTCGTCTTCTGGACAAATGCTCCAACTTTCTACCACGCCCCACTGGCTATAGGTACCCCAGTGCATGAGTAATCCAAATTTAATTTTTTTCCAATCCGCTAATTTTTCGCGCACTTTAGCATCTGCGGGTACTGTATATTTTAAACTTGCTGTGTGCTCCTGCGCATTACTACTAATTGCTGTTGCAAAAAATAAAGTAGCGGCAATGAATATTATTTTTTTCATAGTTTATTTTTTTATCCAAATGAGTTTACTGTTTAAATTATTTTTTGCTGCGTTTTCTAATTGTATGGTGGCGGTTAATTCATTGCCCCCGCTTCCATCATAATAGGCTACTCTAATTTTATGGTATCCTTTTTTTAACGCTGCTTTTCCGGCTGCTTCCACAGATCCATGATCGCCATCATTGTTTACGACTTCTTCGTCATCGATGTATAAGATACTGCCATCGTCGGAGCGTGTGGTAAAATGATAGATGCCATCTTTTTCAATTTTCAAATACCCGTCAAATAACAAACTAAATTCTGATTCGCGTTTTTTTACAGCTACACTAATATCTGTTGTAACACCTGTTACTGCTGGTGTTAAGCCCGGTAGGGTTGCTAAATTTTGCTTCCCCTTTGTTTCAAAATATTTGTAAGCAACGCCAGGTTGCATAGCGCCACTTATTTTTACAGCTGGCATCCAGGTGTATGCTTTAGCAGTTACTTCCGCTACTTTACCAGGTAATTTTTTATCGTCAAAAATTTGTGCTTTTACAATACTTGTTTTTGAGGTTGTAAATGCACTTGTATACCTTGGTGACGACTTTGTTGGATTCGAACCATCGGTGGTATAATGCACTACGGCGCCTGCTGGTGCAACAATTGAAACAATTGGTGTTTGCGCACCATTTGGATAGGTGATTTCTATTTTTGGTTTTGCAGCAAAAGCGCCAAATTTTTCAATTTTAATGGCATATGCATACGGTGCTTTTATCATGGCTGGTTTATAGGCAGGCATGGTTACCACAATATCATTTCCTTGTTTTTTCCATGTGCATTTTTCTTTGGTTGCAACAAAAGAAATGTTGGTGCCGGCTGGTACATCAAGGTCTTTAATGATGTACTCGCCACTATTATTAAAAGTTGGTGCAATAGCGTATAATGCATTGCTAGTAGGGTTGTACGTAAAATACAAGTCTTTTTCTTTGCTGTCATTCACAGACGCTTGTGATGTGCGTATCCAACGTCTGGTGTTGTAAATAGCTTCACCATTTTCTTGTAACCAAGCACCTATTTGCAACAAACGCTCCTGCATAATGGGTGGAATTTTTCCATGATCATCAG
>JBEGUD010000119.1:0-4318 GCA_041179065.1 Bacteroidota bacterium
GCTCGGATGGTTTTCATTTTCTAATCTTTCAGATACATTGGATGTTGCGTTAATTCCACCCACGTATGCTGGCAAAGTAAGTATTAGTGGTGATGTGGTTGGTGGTGATGACTTGTCTAGGCTTGGTTATGCGCAAGGGACTGTAGTGCGAACATCACATGAAATGGTTTATAAACAAATAGGTTGGGGTGGGTTTTATTACACGGTTAAAGTAAAGTGGTGGTATACGAATAAAAATACACTCACTGGTGTATGGACCATTATTGCAAAAGGAGATGATACAATAGCATATCAAAATGCAAATCCCAATTCATATGCTATTCAGTTACTTGCCCACAGCAAATGGTGGCAAGCCTACTGGTCTAAATCTAGTATTCAAGTGCCTGATTCATTACTTAACAAGCAGTGGTATTTGGAGCAGTATAAATTTGGTTCCACTTCTCGTAAAGGTGCACCGCCCATTTCTTTGCAAGCCATTTGGACCGCCGATAATGGAAGACTTCCACCTTGGAAAGGAGATTTTCACCACGATTTAAATACCCAAATGAGTTACTGGCCAGGCTATACAGCCAATCATTTGGAAGAATCTAGTGTGTTTACTGATTATTTAGACGCGCATAAAAATAATTACCAGCGCTACACCGAATTGTATTTTAAAACAAAGGGACTGAATGTGCCGGGTGTTACAACGCTTGAAGGAACTGAAATGGGTGGATGGATACAATACGCTTTATCACCTACAGTAAGTGCATGGTTGTCGCAACATTTTTATTGGCAGTGGAAATATAGTATGGACAACCATTTTTTAAACACAAAAGCCTATCCATGGTTTATGGCAGTAGCAACCTATCTAGAAAGTATTACGCGTTTAGATGCAGCTGGAAATAGAATATTGCCATTGAGCTCAAGCCCAGAAATTCATGACAACAGTAAGGATGCATGGTTTACAACCAATACCAATTATGATTTGTCTTTGATGAAATATGTTTTTGAAAAAGCCACAGAAATGGCCACCGTTTTAGGTAAGGAACAAGAAGCGCTTCACTACAAAAAAATACGAGAACAGTTTGAGCCATTTATAGTTTCTACAAAAAGTGAATTGATGTTTGCAAAAGACCACGCGTATACCAGTTCGCACCGTCATTTCTCTCATACCATGGCTATTTTTCCATTAGGATTGTACCAGTGGAAAAACAAGGCAGACAAGCCTGTAATGAAGGCTACCATTGATTTGTTAGACAAAGTAGGACCTTCTAATTGGTGCGGTTATTCGTATGCATGGCTTGGTAATTTAAAAGCGCGCATAGCAGATGGTGAGGGTGCGCAAAAAGCGCTGCAAATATTTGCAAAAGCATTTTGTGCAGGCAATAGTTTTCATTTAAATGGAGATCAAACCAAAGAAGGGTATTCGAGTTTTACGTATCGTCCATTTACCCTTGAAGGAAACTTTGCATTTGCATCTGGCGTTCAAGAAATGCTAGTTCAATCTTATCAGGGATTTGTTGAAATATTTCCAGCCATACCTGTGGCTTGGTCTTCTGTTTCATTTAATCAGTTAAGAACAGAAGGGGCTTTTTTAGTGAGTGCAAAAAAACAAGACGGTAGTGTAAAAACGGTAACAATTACATCAGAAAAAGATGGCACATTGATTTTAAAAAATCCATTTGGTGCCACTGATAAATACAAGGTTAGTTTAATGGGTGCCGTTCAAAAAAATAGTGACCAAAAAGACATGCTTTGGTTTGATTGCAAAAAGGGAGCAACCATTACCATGCGATTGCCATAATCCGATGATGCTATTCATTTAAAAAGGCTCCCATTGGGAGCCTTTTTAAATATTGGTGCGGATGGAGGGGGTCGAACCCACACGCCTCGCGGCGCTAGATCCTAAGTCTAGTGCGTCTGCCAATTTCGCCACATCCGCATCCGAAGCCCAGTGAATTTTACAATTTGCTGGGCTGCAAAAGTAGGGTTTCTATTGATTTATAGGTAGGGTTTACCGTATTTTTTTTCTAGTCTAGCTTTCTCTTCTAGATCTGCCAGCTGGAGCCGTTGAATATCGCCTAGGATCGCCACCTCTAAATGAGCGTCTTTCCCCGCTATTATTGCCGTTTCTGCGGTCTCTAAAGCCTCCGCCACCTCCTTTAACGGAGCCTGAATTTTGCTTTGACGCTTTTTCCTCGGCAAATGTGAGTACCCATGGGTGTTCCTTAACTTCTGGTATGCTTTGAGCAATTAGCTTTTGAATGTCTTTTAAGTACGCTTTTTCTTCTCCATCGCAAAAAGAGATGGCAATTCCAGAAGCCCCTGCTCTTCCCGTACGGCCAATACGGTGCACGTATGTTTCGGCAATATTTGGGAGTTCGTAATTGAAAACGTGGGATAATTGATCTACGTCAATACCTCTTGCGGCAATATCGGTAGCTACGAGAATTCTTAAAGCGCCGGATTTAAAATCGGTGAGTGCTTTTTGACGCGCATTTTGTGATTTATTACCATGAATAGCAGCTGCTTTTTCGCCAAGTCTTAAAAGTTCTTTTACCACTTTGTCGGCACCATGCTTTGTTCTTGTAAATACGAGGGCGGTTTTAATGCCAGCATCTTGTAATAAATGCGCCAGTAATAATTTTTTATTGCCCTTGTCTACATAATATACCGACTGTTCAATTTTTTCGGCAGTAGAAGATACCGGTGTAATTTCTACTTTAACAGGATTGTTTAAAATACTGTTTGCTAGTTGTCCAATTTCTGGAGGCATGGTAGCAGAGAAAAATAAGGTTTGTCTAGTAGCAGGAAGTTTTGCAATAACTTTTTTAACATCATGGATGAAACCCATGTCTAGCATACGGTCTGCCTCGTCTAGTACAAATATTTCTAGCTGGTTTAATTTGATATAACCTTGCTGCATTAAATCTAATAACCTGCCGGGTGTAGCAATTAAAATATCAACACCACGTCTGAGTATTGACACTTGTGGAACCTGAGAAACACCGCCAAAAATAACGCTATGACTTAGTCCGGTTTTTTTACCATAAGCTTCAAAACTTTCATCTATTTGAATCGCTAACTCACGTGTTGGTGTAAGTATTAAAGATTTAATGCCGTTATGTGTACTTTTTTTATTGTACAATAATTGTAAAATAGGAATCGCAAAAGCGGCTGTTTTACCAGTACCGGTTTGTGCGCAACCGAGTAAATCTTTTCCTTCTAATAAAACCGGAATAGACTGCTCTTGAATGGGGGTAGGGTTGGTATACCCTTCTGCTTTAACGGCCTCTAAAATAGGCTCAATTAAGTTTAATTGTTCGAATGATAACATAGTATTATTTAATTATAAAAACACGGGGCATTGGCCGGGTGCTATACAAACTTTCTGTTAAGGACTTGAATTACTTTGTCACTGAAGTGTGATCTAGTCTGATAGGGAGAGAACGTATATGAATACTACAAAGGTAGGTAAAATAAAATTAGTGTCGAATTTAGGGTGGCGCTAGAGCTGAATTAGCTTCACAATAGCCTCTAAATAAGCCTTGTCTGTATCGTCAAACTGATCCAGCATATCGCTATCAACATCTAGTACACCCACTACGCTTCCGTTATTAATAAGAGGTACTACAATTTCAGATTTTGAAGCGCTACTGCAAGCAATATGACCAGGAAATTTTTCTACGTCTGCAACTATAATGGTTTGTGCTGTCGCCCAGCTTGTGCCGCAAACGCCCCTGCCTTTTGCAATTCTGGTGCAGGCAACGGGTCCTTGAAAAGGTCCTAAAACAAGTTCGTCTATTCCTTTGGTTTCGTTTGGCTTTACCAAATAAAATCCAACCCAAAACCAACCAAATTGTTCTTTAAGTGCAGCTGCAATATTGGCAAGGTTGGCGGTAAGGTCTGGCTCTCCTGTAATGAGCGCCTCAATTTGCGCTGTTATAGAAATATATTTTTCTTGTTTGCTTCCGCTAACAATGTTTAGATCTTCTGCCATACAAATAGTTTTTGTAATTCCTTTTTTTCGATACGTGCAATAAGTGCAATATAGCCTAGTAATAAAAGCGCACCACTGATGGTTTGCCACCAAAAATCTTGCACAAAAATACAAGCCCCTTTATGCAGTAAAAATACCAGTGACGAAATAACCAAGTAGGCGGTTATTTTTTTTGCAGGGTAAGGCACTGGATACACTTTTTGTCCCCAGTTGTAACTTATGAGCATCATGGTGCCATAACAAAAAAACGTAGCCCAAGCACTTGCAATAAATCCAAAATAAGGGATAAAAATAAAATTGAGTACAATGGTAATGGCGGTTCCAATAAGCGTGATA
>JBEGUD010000120.1:0-4995 GCA_041179065.1 Bacteroidota bacterium
TTTCAGATTAATAATCAGGGGTATATACCCAATCTTTATGCCATCTAGCCAAAAAGTGCAAAAATGTCAGCCTTTTTTAGCCAAAATAGGTAGTTTTAAGCATGAGAAGCTTTGTTTTACTCCTCTTGGTGCTAGCTACAACTACCCTAAATGTCAGGGTTTGGGGTCAAAAAGCCACCATTCCGTCAGTTGGGATGCGTATTACGAAGTCCATTGTTGTGGCGTCAGGGCGTTATTCACTTCCAACAACTGATACCAATACGATACAAAAACAGGGCGGCGTCATTGTTATTGAAGGAAAAAACATCGTGTTGGACCTAGCCGGTGTTGTGTTAGACGGGGCTGGTAATAAACCCACTTATGCCCCAGATCAATTTGATGGTATTGCCATCGAAATTAAACCAGGCTCAAGCCATATCACCATCAAAAACGCTAGCATTAAAGGCTATAAAATTGGTATTAAAGCCGATAGTGTTGAAGCGCTTACAATTGACAATTGCGACCTCAGTTATAATTATAGAGACGCTTTAAAAAGTGGTCTTGAAAAAGAAGACGAAAGCGACTGGATGAGTTTTCACAACAACGAAAATGATGAATGGATGCGCTATGGCGCTGGCATTTATGTAACCAATTGCCAGAATGCTGTTATTACAGAAAACACAGTTACCAACGGACAGTGCGGACTTATGCTTACGAGCTGCAACAATGCACTTGTTACAGACAATAATTTTTCTTTTAATTCAGGGATTGGCATTGGACTATATAAAAGCTCGTATAATAATATCAACCACAATAAGCTAGATTTTAATGTGCGTGGTTACAGTTATAAAAAATACAGAAGAGGACAAGACAGCGCCGCCATGCTTGTTTTTGAGCAGTGCAACCACAACATTTTTGCTTACAATTCGGCGACACATTCTGGTGATGGATTTTTTTTATGGGCTGGCCAAACCACCATGGATACTGGGCTTGGCGGCTGCAACGATAATTTTATTTATGGCAACGATTTTTCGTATGCACCTACCAATGGTGTAGAAGTTACGTTTAGTAGCAATTTAATTATGAAAAACATAATCAAAGATTGTGACCATGGTGTTTGGGGTGGCTATAGTTTTGAAACAGATATTACAGACAATATTTTTGAGGGCAACAGAATTGCCATTGCCATCGAGCACGGACAAAATATAAATATTGCACTCAACCGTTTTAAAAATGACAAAACCGGCATTAAACTATGGTCGCGAGAAACGCAACCCTCCGATTGGAAATATCCTCAATTAAAAAATACTGACAGTAAAAATTATTATATCGCTACCAATAGTTTTGAAAACAACAACACGGTATATGACATCATGGGTACCGATAGTATTTATTTAAGTGGTAACACCAAAATAAATACCGCGCAGCACTATAAATTAGGCGTACGTATTCATGAAATGGATTCTACCAAAGAAAATGAAGAAGTAGGCCTCGATTACGCGATTGATAAACGCTTACAAAAAGTAAAAGCAACGAGCATACCCCTCACCCATTTTCCGGCGGGATTACAAGAAATGCGCATTACAAACTGGGGACCTTATAATTTTGAATACCCACTTGTATGGCTTACAAACATTGATAGTGCAGGGCGTTACCATTTTGAAGTACTTGGTAACATAACTGCTAGTTGGCGTTTACATAGCATCAGTGGCTTTACAATTAAAGACCCTTTAACGGGCGTATTTCCAGCCACGTTTACAGCGGTGCCAACAAGTAATACGGGCACTGCAACAGCTACCAAGAACATTATTTTTGAATACACCGGACCAGATTATACAAATCAATTTGGTGTTGTAGAAAAAAGTGGAAGTTTGTTTGGGTATTATAAATAACAAATTAGTCCGCCCCTGCCTCAACGGCTTTAAACGTAAAGTACTTTTGCATATAATAACTGAAGGCTACCACAAATACAGTGGTGGCTAGTTTAGAAGGCGTAGCGAACCAACCAAAAACTTCTACAAAAAGTTTTAGAAAAACATAGTTTAAAATTAGACAGCCTAGTACCACAATAAAGTACCTAAATAATTGTACCTTTTTTGCCACAGAGGTTTCCTGGAAAACCACATACCGGCTTAGGTAAAACCCTATTGGAAAGGTTACCAAAAAGGCAGATAAAAAGGAGGCAATGTGAGGGCTAATGGTGAGTGGACCTATATGCTGAGGCTCTTTAAGGAACAAATAATTGTAACTCACAAAAAAAAGCCCAATATCAAGTACGGTATTAAAGCCACCACAAGCCGCATACCTAAAGGTTTGATGGGGCATGAAGCGCCTAAATAGCGGATAAAACAAATCTACTAGCTGTAAGATCCCTCCGCGGATATGTTCGTGCAGCTTTTGCATACTAGTGGACGAAGGTAGCCCTTAATTAATTACTTTTGCCATGGCCAAACAAATAGATTATTCATGCATCTTGTAGATCAAATTAAAAAAGCGGCTTCTGAGGCCCTATTAAGCGTATACCAAGTATCGGTACCAGCGGGTTCTATACTTGTAAATGCCACTAAACCAGAATTTGAGGGCAACTATACAGTTGTACTCTTTGCTTTTGTAAAAGAATTAAAATTGTCTCCCGATGCACTTGGCGAAGCGCTTGGTAATCATTTAGTAGCGAGCTACCCCCATTTATTTACAGCGCACAATACCATTAAAGGATTTTTAAACCTCACCATTGCAGATGCATTTTGGTTTGAGTGTATTAACAATGCCAAGAATAACATAGTTGCATCTAATGGTAAAACGGTAATGGTTGAATACTCTTCACCTAATACCAACAAGCCACTTCACCTAGGTCATTTACGCAACAACTTTTTAGGTTGGAGTATTGCTGCCATTTTAGAAGCCACTGGAAATAAAGTTGTAAAAACTTGTATTGTAAATGATCGAGGCATTCATATTTGTAAAAGCATGATTGCTTGGCAATTGTTTGCAAATGGTGCAACGCCGGCTTCTACCGGCAAAAAAGGAGATCATTTTGTGGGCGATTATTATGTAAAATTTAATGACGCGTATAAAGCCGAGGTTGCTGATTTAGTAGCTTCAGGTATGACTTCAGAACTTGCAGAAAAAGAAGCACCTATTATGAAAGCCACCCAAAAAATGCTACTAGACTGGGAAGCTGGAGAACCTGCTGTGCTTGAGTTGTGGCGTAATATGAACGGATGGGTATATGAAGGATTTGACGTAACCTATAAAAGTATTGGAAGCGATTTTGATAAAACGTATTACGAAAGTGAAACCTATTTACTCGGTAAAGACCTGGTAGAATATGGCCTAACAAAAAATGTATTTTATAAAAAAGAAGACGGAAGTGTTTGGATAGATTTAACCACCGACGGGCTCGATGAAAAATTAGTACAACGAAAAGATGGCACATCGGTGTACATGACACAAGACATTGGGTTAGCACAAACCAAACAAAAAGAATTTAATGCGGATCAAAGTATTTACGTGGTAGGTGACGAACAAAACTACCATTTTAAAGTACTTAAATTAATTTGTCAAAAGCTAGGCCTTCCTGCCGCAGATGGTATTTATCATTTAAGCTATGGCATGGTGGAATTACCTACAGGTAAAATGAAAAGTAGAGAAGGTACCGTTGTAGATGCCGATGATTTGGTAGCCGCCATGATTGATATTGCCAAACAAAAAACGGAAGAACTAGGTAAGGTAAAAGATTTTTCTGAAGCTGAATTAAAAACGCTCTACCATACCATTGGACTGGGTGCCCTTAAATTTTTCTTACTACGTGTTGATCCTAAAAAGAAAATGATTTTTAATCCAGAAGAGAGTATCGATTTTCATGGATTTACGGGCCCCTTTATCCAGTATACACACGCAAGAATTAAAAGTATTTTAAGAAAAGCAAATGCAGAAGATGCAGCCATTAAAAGCGCGCCTTCTACCCCACTGTTGCCACTTGAAAAAGAGGTAACCATACAATTGGAGCAGTTTACGAGCATGCTAGAAGAAGCGGCGGCAGCTTTTGACCCTTCAAAAGTGGCCATCTTTATTTTTAATTTAGCTAAAACATTTAACGCATTATACGCTGAGCATTCTATTACCAATGCAGAAACAGACGAAAAGAAAATACTGAGGTTACAACTGGCTACCCTAACAGCCCAAACCCTAAAAACGGGGATGGCGACACTGGGCATTCCTGTTCCTGAAAAAATGTAACCTTAATTGTAATTGCAAATTTTAGTGCAAATTTTTACGATTTTACTTTACATTTGTAGCCCAAAAAGCATGCGGAGGTGGCGAAATTGGTAGACGCACTACCTTGAGGTGGTAGCGCCTTTTACCGGGCGTGGGAGTTCGAATCTCCTCTTCTGCACAAACCCAGACAAGTTCTGGGTTTTTTGTTTCAGGTATCGTTCGTACATTGAAAAAAAATACAAAAATGGCTGATTTTATTATTCATTGTCCAAAATGTAACCACGCGTTTGAACCCGGTGATTCCATTAGAGAAGAAGTGCAAAATGAACTGCGCGGACAAATGAAGGAATGGCAAAAACAAAAAGAAATTGAAACGGCTGCACTTATTGAAGCGGAGAAAAAAAAGATGCACGCCGATTTAGAAAACAACCTCAAAAAAAATATTGCGGCTGAGTATGAAGTGCAGCTTCAGCAGTTTCAAAAAAATGCAACCGAGGCTGAAACAAAACTTCAAGCCGCTCGTGCCAAAGAAATAGAATTTTTACAAAAAGAGCAAGGCCTTAAAACCAAAGAGGCAGAATTAGAACTTACCCTGCAAAGAAAATTAATAGAAGAAAGAGGAAAGCTACAAGAACAATTAGCAAAAGAAGAAGCAGAAAAAATTGGATTAAAAGAGCAGGAATATGCACTTCGCACCAAAGAATTGGAAAAGCAAATTGAAGACCAGAAAAAACTAGTAGAAGAAATGCGCCGTAAGCAAGAGCAGGGCAGCATGCAGCTACAAGGTGAAGTGCAAGA
>JBEGUD010000121.1:0-3131 GCA_041179065.1 Bacteroidota bacterium
AGACAAGGCATCTATTGATAACGCCATCGTTTGCATACTTACGCTACTTGCACTTGGCAAAAACTTTTCTTTTATAGCTAGTGGCATGAAACAGTTAATGCCGGTAGATATGCGCATGCAACTCAAAAAAGGAATGAATGGTTGTGCTTTTATTAATGATAGTTACAATTTAGATTTTGATTCTTTTGTTGTGGCTGGTTTTTATTTACAAGCACAGGCTGCAGGTAGGGATTCTAGTATCGTAGTATCTGATTTTACAGAAACGGGTGAAGCCTCCCAAAACCTTTATGCGAAAGTTGCTAAACATGCTGCAACCCTTGGTATCAAGCGTTTTATTGGAATAGGCAGTCAACTAAAAAAGAATCAATCCGTAATACAAAAAGAGTTTTCAGCGACCCCTACGCAGCTTTATTTTTTTGATAGCACCCTGTCTTTTTTACAGCAGTTTCGACTACAAGATTTTTCCAACGAAATTATTTTATTAAAAGGCGCGCGCGTTTTTGAATTTGAGCGCATTGCAAAATGGCTGGAACAAAAAATGCATGAAACAGTGCTTGAAATTAATTTAACGGCACTGGCGCACAACGTAAAACAAATACAACATACGATTGGAGCATCCACCAAATTAATGGCGGTTGTAAAAGCATTTTCATATGGTAATGGAAGTGCCGAAATTGCTAGAACACTCGCCGCTGTAAAAACAGATTATTTAGCGGTAGCCTATGTAGACGAAGGGGTTGAATTACGAAGAGCAGGCATTCACTTACCCATTATGGTGATGAGTCCTGACGAGGCTGGCTTTGATGCGATGGTGGCCTTTGGTTTGGAGCCAGAAATTTATTCATTTGAAATATACGAGGCCTTTGTATCATTTTTAAATGTTCAGGGCCTTGAAGCATATGGTATTCATATAAAAATAAATACGGGCATGAACCGTTTGGGTTTTGAACCCGCCGATGCTAAGGTGCTAGCCCAAAAATTAGTGTCTGATAAACGCATGGTTGTAAAATCAGTGATGAGTCATTTGGTGGCCAGTGATGCGCCAGCGCATGATGCATTTACGCGCGAACAGCTCGAGGTTTTTGAACAGGTTTGTAGCATTTTAGAGACGCAAATTAGATATTCATTTATTAAGCATATTGCAAACTCATATGCCGTTCAAAGACATCCAGCAGCTAGGCTAGACATGGTACGCGTAGGGATTGGGCTTTATGGTACGGGCACCACTGCTTCAGATGGTTTTAGAAAAGTGGCTTCATTAAAAACAACCATTGCTCAAATTAGACAGGTGCCCGCCGGCGCCTCAGTAGGGTACGAGCGGGCAGCGATTATGGAAAAAGACACCCGTATTGCAACCGTTCGTATTGGCTATGCCGATGGGTATGACAGACGATTTAGTAATGGCGCAGGTAAAATGTATATAAAGGGGGTATTATGTCCGGTGGTGGGGCTGGTTTGTATGGATATGACCATGATTGATGTGACGGACGTAAAAGACATTTCGATAAATGACGAAGTAGAAATTTTTGGTGAACATATTGCAGTTGAAACCCTTGCCAATTGGTCCGGAATGAATAAGTATGAAATGATGAGTGGCATTAATGCTCGTGTAAAAAGGATTTACATAGAAGAGTAAATCTTATCTTTGACCCACTTTAATAAAAAGCGACACCATTGAAAGCAAAACATCTAATTGGAATTATACTTGCCATTTTATTTGTAGACCAGGCACTTAAATTTTATATCAAGCTCAACTACTTTATTGGAGAAGAGCATCTCGTACTCGGCACTTGGTTTAAGCTTCATTTTGTAGAAAATGAAGGCATGGCTTGGGGATGGAAATTTGGCGGCGATTTTGGAAAAGTAGCACTTACACTATTTAGACTTGGCGCTGTTATTTGGGGTAGTTTTTTACTCCGTGATTTTTTACGAAAAGGCATGCACAAAGGTTTTATTATTTGTGCCGCTATGATTTATGCAGGTGCACTTGGTAATTTAATTGACAGTTTATTTTACGGATTAATTTTTGAGCAGAGCGATTATTTTGCGCAAAATGTAGCCCATTTATTTCCGGCATCAGGCGGCTATGCTTCTTTATTTCACGGTAGGGTTGTAGACATGTTTTATTTCCCCATCATTACAGATGGACATTTTCCGTCTTGGTTTCCAATATGGGGCGGTGAAAGTTTTGAATTTTTTAGACCCGTATTTAATGTAGCAGACGCATCCATTTCTTTAGGTGTTTTTATACTCCTAATTTTTCAAAATAAATTCTTTGTAGATCCGTTACCAGAGGGCCGTTCAGACAATGCTTCAGATAATGGTTCAGGCAATGCTTTGGACAGAGGTTCAGACAACACTATTTCCGGTAGCGAGGGGTAATTTTTTTTCAAGGTTTGAAATACTTTCAAGTGTTGTGTGGGCAATTTTTTCCATCGCTTCTGCGGTAAAAAATCCTTGATGGCCCGTAATAAGTACATTTGAAAAACTCATTAACCGTTGAATGGTATCGTCCTGAATAATGGTGCTAGATAAGTCTTTAAAAAACAATTTTTCTTCCTGTTCGTACACATCTAAACCAAGCGCACCAATGGTCCCGTTTTTGAGCGCATCAATAACAGCTTTGGTATCTAGTAGTCCACCTCTTCCGGTATTAATAATAGTGACCCCTTTTTTACAATAGCCAAGAGTTTCGGCACTGATAATATGTTTTGTTTGTTCATTAAGTGGGCAGTGTAACGAAATAATATCGGCGCCTAGTACTTCTATGAGTGGCGCATACCTAACGCCAAGCGCTTCCATTTCTTTGTTAGCGATTAGGTCAAAAGCGGTTACCTCACATCCAAAACCAAGCATGATTTTACAAAATGCTTGGCCAATATTTCCAGTGCCAATGACACCTACTTTTTTGCCACGCAGGTTAAATCCGAGTAGACCGGTTAATGCAAAATTTTGCTCCCGAACACGGTTATAGGCCTTATGTGTTTTTCTAGTAAGGGTTAATAAAAGCGCAGTTGCATGCTCCGCCACCGCCTCCGGCGAATAGGCGGCCACCCTGCAAACTTTGATGCCAGCCTTTTTAGCAGCCTCAAGGCTAATATTGTTAAACCCAGCGCACCTTAGGGCAATGG
>JBEGUD010000122.1:0-4858 GCA_041179065.1 Bacteroidota bacterium
TACGTCTTTTTGCGAAAACACATAACTGTGCTCCATACCTAGAGGGGTAAATATGTTATCCTTTAAATAAGTAGGGTAGTCTTTTCCTGATAATTTTTCGATAATAAGGGCAAGGAGGGCGAAATTGGTATTGGAATAACTAAAAGCCCTGTTGGCACCAAAAACAACAGCGGGTTTATATTTGATCATAAAATCAAGCATATCCTGATTGTTCACAAGACCCGGCTTTACAACAACTGGTAATTTAATGGTACGGTATTTTTTGATCCACCTGCCTTTTTTGCCTTTTACTTTATAAGCCTGCAACTGTTTATCCACCATAAAATAGGCATAATTATTTAAACCACTTCGGTGGTTTAGAAGCATTCGAACCGTAATATCTGCGTAGGGGAAACCAGGTAAATAGTTGTCTACTGTTTTTTCTAAATCAATTTTTCCTTCCTCCCATAACTTTAAAATAGCCATGGCAGTAAAGGTTTTAGAGGTAGAAGCGATATGAAAAGGGGTAGTAGGGGTAATGGGGGTTTTAGACTTTACATCATACAATCCCTGATAATCTTCAAATAAGATTTCGCCATTTTTAGCCACTAAAATAGAACCGTTAAAGCCTCTCTTACCCAGTATATTTTGGTAAGCCTCTCTTATTTTGCTAGCATACAATTCTTTAGTGGTAGGATCTATCACCGAAAAAATATAGGGCTTGGATGGGATTGGCTTTGGCTTGGCACCACAGGCAATTAAAACAAAGAAGAAACAAAAAGCATATAAATATTTAGCAACCATATGTTAGTTTTCTAGTAATGCTAAAATATTACATTAAAGCATTCGGGACACAAACGTGAATAACTGTTATGCAAACCAAACTTTCTACACACAATTGCTTAAATTTGCAAACATGAGCAAGCAAGCATTAACCAGTTTCCCTAAAGAGAAAATTAATATTTTATTTCTTGAAAATATTAGCGAAAAGGCTGTCCAACAATTTAAACAAAACGGATATGCCAATGTTAAAAAAATAGCTGGGGCGCTTAGTGAAGAAGAGCTCATTAAAGAAATAAAAGACGTTCATTTAATTGGGATACGTTCAAAAACACAAATTACCCCAAAGGTTTTAGCAGCTGCTAAAAAATTACAAGCCATTGGATGTTTTTGCATAGGTGTCAATCAAGTTGATATTAAAGCGGCTTCTAAAAAAGGTGTGGTGGTTTTTAATGCCCCCTATAGTAATACAAGAAGTGTTGCAGAACTCGTTATTGGAATATCTACAATGCTCATCCGCCGTATTTCAGATAAAAATATAGCAGCACATAATGGCACTTGGATGAAAGAAGCCAAAGGTAGTTTTGAACTACGTGGAAAAACCTTAGGTCTTGTGGGTTATGGTAATATTGGATCTCAAGTAAGTGTGTTAGCCGAAGCCATAGGTATGAAAGTAATGTTTCATGATACCGAAACAAAACTTCCATTAGGCAACGCTGTACCAGCAAAAAATTTAAAGGAATTATTGGGCGCTTCAGATATAGTTTCGTTACACGTTCCAGAAACGCCACAAACAAAAAATTTAATTAATAAAACCAATCTTAAATATTTTAAGAAAGGAGCTTTATTATTAAACTATGCAAGGGGAGAAGTCGTAGACCTCAAAGCCTTAGCAGAAGCCATTAAAGAAGGTCTTATTGGCGGTGCAGGTATCGATGTTTTTCCGGTAGAGCCAGAAAAAAATGGAGATGCATTTTCTACACCATTACAAGGTTTACCCAATGTTATTTTGACACCACATATTGGTGGTTCCACCGAAGAAGCGCAACAAAATATTGGTGAAGATGTAAGCATTAAATTATTTCAATACTTAGAGCGTGGTATCACAAATGGTTCACATTCTGTTCCATCCATTGCATTACCACCAGTAGAAGGTGCGCACAGAATATTACACATGCATAATAATGTGCCAGGTGTACTTAGTGCTATTAATACGGCACTTTCTAAAAACAATATTAATATTGTTGGTCAGTATTTAAAAACCAATGAAGAAATTGGATACGTGGTATTAGACGTTGATACTAAATTATCCAAACGTGCATTGGAACTTTTAAAAGAAGTAAAAGAAACCATCAAGGTTCGAATGCTGTATTAATTATTAGGGATTACCTAAGCAATTGCAGCAAGCATGTTTTTAATATCTGCTGCATCGACTAGCATGTTTTGTAAATTTTCTTGCATTGATTCTTTTTCAAATTGCATACTAGTGGGCACCACTTTCCTTGCCGACGAATGAAATTCTTTTGCCTTAGTTACTGTTTTAATAGTGGCGATATTATTACCTCTTACGCCACTTCCTGGCATAATAATAATATTGTCACCCGCTTCGTGTACAAGTGTTTGTAATAGATCTAATGCATCTGGGGCGCTTGGCACTTGACCACTGGTTAAAATTCTTTTACAACCCGTTTCAATAATATCATGTAGGCCACGTATTGGATCGTTGCATCTATCAAACGCGCGGTGAAACGTAACAGCCATAGGTGCAGCAAGTTGTACTAGTTCTTTGGTACGCTCTTTATCGATACTTCCGTCCGGTAATAATAAACCAATTACGACACCTGCAAAACCAAGGTCCTTACAAATTTGAATATCATTTTTCATGACTTCAAACTCTGCGTTTGTATATAAAAAATCGCCGCCTCGAGGTCTAATAATTGGAAATACAGGAATAGAAATTGTTTTTGCTACCACACGTAAAGTTCCATAAGATGGGGTAGTACCTCCTTCATTTGGATTTTCACAAAGCTCTAAACGGTTAGCACCAGCAGCTTCTGCAGCAATAGCAGATTCGATATTAAAAACAGCAATTTCAAGCATGCAATTAAAATTTGATTTCGAATAATTAAAGAATGTGTTTACCGTCCACTAAAATATTAGAATCGTCAGCGGTACAAACTGCAAAGTTGAAACCTTTTTGTATACAGTATCCACCATATTCACCACGCTTATTGATCGCAATAAATCCAACCTGAATATCACGTGCTTTATCACCTTTAATTTTTATAATTCGCTCAACTGCTTTCTTACAAGCCTGCTCTGGAGAATTGCCCATACGCATGAGTTCAACTACTAAATGTGATCCACAAATTCGAATTACATCTTCGCCCTGACCTGTTGCAGTGGCTGCGCCCACTTCATTGTCTACAAATAAACCAGCACCAATGATCGGAGAATCACCCAGGCGACCACGCATTTTAAAACCCTGACCAGATGTGGTACAACTGCCACTTAAATTTCCATTGGCATCTAATGCTACCATACCAATGGTATCATGGTTCCAGTTGCCATCATCTAATTTTTTAGGAGCAAAGGCTGTTTGAGATTTTACATTGTTACCTGAGTTTTCAATATTGATAACAGGCTTGTATTCACTTTTTTCGAGCCATTTTTTATAAGAACGCTCAGCGTCCGGAGATAATTTTTCAGATTCTAATGGAAATCCTTCAGCTACAGCAAATTGTTGAGCTCCAGAGCCAACGAGCATTACATGAGGCGTTTTTTCCATAACACGTCTGGCCACAGAAATCGGATGCTTGATGCGCTCTAAAAAAGCTACAGAACCACAATTGGCAAATTCATCCATGATACAAGCGTCGAGGGTAACATAACCGTCTCTGTCCGGATTGGCCCCTAAACCAACACAGCAGTTTTGGCTGTTTTCGGTAACCATCACACCTTGTTCAACAGCATCAATAGCACGACCACCATTTTTTAATACTGCCCAAGCGGCTTTATTAGCATTTAAACCTTCGGCCCAAGTAGAAATGACAATGGGCTTTTTACCAGCCGGATTATTGGTCTTACTGGTAAAGCCAGAAAATGTTAGGGCCGATAAACCAAGGGAACTGAGTTCTAAAAATTTGCGTCTTTGTAACATGGAGGTAAATTGTGTTAGGATATAATGAGATTCAAATATAACCATTATAGACACAAACTTGATTAGCCAATGATGCGTCAATATTGACAGCTTAGGCTTGATTTAGATCTAATATTATATCCTATAATTAATATTATGTTAAATAGATACTTTTCACAAACAATACTTCTAGTCTACGGCTGCCAAATTAAATGCCTTAATATTGCGCATGCATATTTTGATTGTCAACAATACTTCTATCCCAGTTCATAAATATGGCGGTACCGAAAGAGTAATTTGGTGGCTGGGAAAAGCGCTTGTTCAGGATGGTCATCAGGTTTCATATTTAGTAGCGCCAGGCTCTAGTTGTGAATTTGCAAATGTGTATACGTACAATGAATCGGTACCTTTTAATACACTAATTCCTGAAGGCATTGATGTGGTGCATTTAAACCACCATGTAAACGAAATTCCAAAAATTCCTTATATACAAACCATGCATGGCAACCTTAACCATACCATGGAATTAGATCAAAACACGGTATTTGTCTCTAAAAATCATGCGGCTCGGTTTGGATCAGACTCTTATGTTCACAATGGTATTGACCCCATGGATTATGGTATGCCTATCTTAAAAAAAGAAACAGTCAAAAACTACTTTCACTTTTTAGGCGACGCTGCTTGGCGTGTAAAAAATGTTAAGGGAGCTATTCAAATAACAAAATTAGCCCAGCAAAAATTAAGGGTTGTTGGTGGTGTTCGTTTTAATTTTAATCAGGGCATTCGTTTAAGCTTTGATAGCCATGTTAGATTTGATGGCATGCAAGGCGGAAAAGAAAAAAATGAAATCATAAAATATAGCAAAGGACTCATATTTCCTGTGCGCTGGCATGAACCCTTTGGACTAGCACTTATCGAAAGTTTATATTTTGGTTGTCCGGTGTTTGGAACACCCTATGG
>JBEGUD010000123.1:0-3773 GCA_041179065.1 Bacteroidota bacterium
CCGCATCAATCACTTTTACGCCTGTTGCTTTTTTTGTTGCATCGTCATAAATAATGGAATGCACCACAGAGTTAGGGCGAAGTGTTAAATTTCCTGTTTTTTGTGCCCACGGAAGTGTAGCTGCATTGCTACTAAAATAACCCCCAAATGGACAACCTCTTTCGCATAAACTTCTAGCCTGACACTGTCCGCGTCCTTGCTCCAAATGGACAGGGTTTGGCTTTGTTAAATGCGCACAGCGACCTTGAATAACGCGCCTATCTTTATAACTGGTATTAATTTTGTTAACCAACTCTTTCTCAACGCAATTCATTTCCCAGGCAGGTAAAAAATCTCCATCCGGAAGTGTATCCAACCCATCTTTATTACCGCTAATGCCTGCAAATTTTTCGACATGGGTATACCATGCATCGATGTCTTCATACCTGATGGGCCAGTCTACTGCAAAACCATCACGCTTTGGCCCTTCAAAATCATACTTACTCCAGCGCTGCGTTTGTCTTGCCCATAAAAGTGATTTGCCGCCAACTTGATACCCTCTAATCCAATCGTAGGGTTTTTCTTGCACGTATGGATGCTCTGCATCTTTTACAAAAAAATGTTCCGACGATTCACCAAAAGCATAACACTTTGAAACAATGGGATTTTCTTTTTTAAATGCGGCGGATTTTTTATTACGGTGCGCAAACTCCCAAGGATTTTTTGTGGCAGTTGGATAATCTTTTAAATGAACAACGTCTCTACCTCTTTCAAGTACAATTGTTTTTAATCCTTTTTCGGCAAGCTCTTTAGCAGCCCAGCCGCCACTGATTCCGGAACCAATGACAATCGCATCAAATGTATTTGAAGACATAAAATTACTTTTCGTTAACGCTATTGGTATTTAAATTACAAATATTTACGAGTACTTCTACTGATTTCTCCATATCAGTTACCCCCACCCATTCGTGCTTACTGTGAATAGCCTGCATGCCGGTAAATATATTGGGGCAAGGAAGGCCCATAAAACTTAACCTAGAACCGTCTGTACCTCCACGTATGGGCTCCTTAACCATGATAAGCCCTGCTTTTTCGTAGGCTGCTTTTGCTAGCCTAGCAATATGTGGATGCTGGTCAATAATTTCTTTCATATTTCGGTACTGCTCCGTTACAGAACAAGTAATGGTTACGCCTGGGTATTTTGAAACAATGGATGCAGCTAAATCAAATAGCTTTTTTTCATAAACAGCCAGCGTTGACGTATCAAAATCGCGCACAATAAATTGAAGTGTTGCTTTTTCCTGAATACCGTTTATATCTACTGGATGCACAAAGCCTTCTTTGCCACTTGTAGCCTCAGGGCACCAAGAATCTTTTGGTAAAGCAGCTACAATTTCTGCAGCAATTTTTATGGCATTAATCATTTTGCCTTTTGCATATCCCGGATGCGCACTAACACCATCAATTACAATAGTGGCAGCGTCTGCACTAAACGTTTCATCTTCAAATGTTCCAACCTCACCGCCATCAAGTGTAAATCCAAAATGAGCGCCCACTTTGGTAAGATCTAATTTTTCGGTACCTCTACCCACTTCTTCGTCAGGTGTAAATAAAATTTTAATGTCGCCGTGTTTAATAGCTGGATGCGTTGTTAAATAATGCGCCATATCCATAATAATGGCTACCCCACTTTTATCATCGGCCCCAAGTAATGTTTTGCCACTAGCCGTAATAATTGATTTACCAATATGCTTTCTTAAATATGGATAGGCTTCTGTGGTAATTACCTGACTATTGTCGTCAGGTAAAATAATAGGCGCACCCGTATAACCTTTATGCAGTATGGGCTTAACGCCTGTACCACTGCAATCGGGCGCTGTATCTATATGACTACAAAAACAAATAACAGGCACTTCCTCACTAATATTAGAAGGAATGGTTGCATAAGTATATCCATTTGTATCAGTGTAAGCATCAGTTAACCCCATCTCTTGTAATTCTTGCAATAACAGTTCCGCTAATTTTAATTGTTTGGCCGTGCTAGGAAAACATGTTGCCGAAGGATCACTCTGCGTATCAATTTGCACATAACGTAAGAAGCGTTCGGTAACCGTATAATTATAAGCTGTAATCATAGTTTTAAATGTACGAAAAAGAGCCGCTCTACATTAAATAGAGCGGCTCTTTTATAAGAAATTGCAAAAATATACTATGGCATAATGATCATAGAAGTAGCGCCATTGATAGCCACTAATTCTAAATCAAAAATAAGTGTTTCACCTGCTAATGGATGGTTTGCATCCAAGATTACAGATGTTTCTTTTACTTCCACAATAACAACTGGGAAATTTTGTCCGCTGCCATTGCTCATATTTAATTGCATGCCAACTTCTGGAACCATATCTTCTGGGAAACGGTCTTTTGGAAATTCCATCACCATTTCTTCTTGCTTAGGTCCGTAAGCCTGATCTGCAGGAATTGTAACTGTCTTTTTTTCGCCAATAGCCATACCTGTAACGCCATCATCAAAGCCTGGAATTACCATACCGCCACCAACTTCAAACTCAAGTGGTTCTCTTCCTTCCGAAGAATCAAACGTAGAACCATTTGTTAACTTACCATGATAATGCACTTTTACAGTATCACCTTTTTTAACTTGTTGCATGTTATTTATTTGTAATTGAAAGATTTCGGCAGGGCCGAACGGCAAAAGTACAAACCAAAAACGAGGTTTTGGCAAGTATTTTTGAGTAACTTTCGGGCGTAAAAGTCTTAAAAAACACATCCATGCAAAAAATATACCTATTTATACTGGCCCTCGCCCTGAGTATGAATGCTTTTAGCCAAGAAATTAAGCCTGGCGCTTATCAAACCAGTGAATACCTTCCACAGTTAAAAGGTAAAAGAATTGGACTATTTGCCAATCATACCGCTACTATTGGAAACAAACATTTAGTAGATACACTGGTGAGTTTAGGCATGCGTATAACTAAAGCATTTGGACCAGAGCATGGTTTTAGAGGCACTGCCGATGCTGGTGAAAAAGTGGGTGATTATAAAGATGCGGCAACAGGCATTCCAGTTATTTCATTGTATGGCAAAAAAAGAAGACCAAGTGCCGACGATTTACAAGATGTTGACGTTATGCTTTTTGATATCCAAGACGTGGGTACTCGTTTTTATACGTACATATCATCGTTGGAGGAATTTATAAATTCGGCCATTGAAAACAACAAGCCACTTATTAT
Source organism: Bacteroidota bacterium (assembly GCA_041179065.1). Classification (GTDB taxonomy): domain Bacteria; phylum Bacteroidota; class Bacteroidia; order Chitinophagales; family Chitinophagaceae; genus Sediminibacterium. Next base: position 3,228 of record JBEGUD010000123.1, read on the forward strand.
TTTGGACAGACCTAATCCCAACGGCTTTTATGTTGATGGGCCGGTATTAGATACGGCTTACAAAAGCTTTGTAGGCATGCAGCCAATACCAATGGTTTACGGTATGACAATGGGTGAATATGCTAAAATGCTCATTGGAGAAAAATGGGCAAAAGCAGCTGTTACTGCTTCTAAACTTCCAAGCATCACCATCATTAAAAATAAAAACTACACCCATAAAAGCAAATACGTTTTACCGGTTAAGCCTTCTCCAAACCTAGGCACTATGGCGTCTGTGTATTGGTATGGCAGCAACTGTTTGTTTGAAGGGACTGTTTTAAGTGAAGGCCGAGGAACAGATTTTCCATTTGCTATTTTTGGACATCCTAGCTTGCCAAAAACCTTATACACGTTTACGCCAACAAGTAGAGATGGTGCAAAAGAACCTAAATTAAAAGACCAAACTTGCTATGGATGGAACCTTGCAGGCACAGATAAAGAAGTATTACAAAAAGTAGATAACAAAATTCAATTGAGTTATTTACTAGAAGCATACAAACTGTTTCC
>JBEGUD010000124.1:0-6550 GCA_041179065.1 Bacteroidota bacterium
GCCATGGGTGGTATGATTACAAGTGTTGCATCTTTTAGTAAATATGTATCACTTCATTTAGATGCTTGGCCTCCAAGAAACGATACAGAAACTGGACCTGTCAAAAGAAGCAGCATTAGAGAAATGCACCAACCTAGCAGATTTATTGGACTCAATGCTAATTATAAATACCCTTCTGGCAGAGCTTGCGCAACAACAGCCGCCTATGGTTATGGACTAAGTTGGTTAAAAGATTGTACCGGCCGAACAAGCATTGCGCACAGTGGTGGCCTTCCTGGATTTGGAAGCAACTGGAGAATACTTCCAGAATATGGACTTGGCGTGATATTACTTGCCAATGTAACCTATGCACCAACTGCAGTGCTTAATACCATGGTTATTGATACCATTTTAAGAATGGGAAGTATTGATTTACAACCTAGAATTTTACCGGCATCTGTCACATTAAAAAATGCGCAAGCGAAATTAACGGAACTATTACCAAATTGGAAAAACGCAGCGGCATCAAACTTGTTTGCCGAAAACTTTTTTGATGACTATAAAATAGATGCACTCATTAAAGAGGCTACTAGCATTTTTAATGCGGCTGGGGCGGTTCATGGAAACGGCGATATGATTCCAGAAAATGAATTACGTGGCTACTATTATTTGCACGCAAAAAATGGAACGATAAAAATCAGTTTCACATTAACGCCCACAAACCCAAGTCAAATTCAGGAGTACCATATTAGCTTTCAAAAACACATTCAGGAATAATTATTTTCTAATAGCTATTCCTGCCCTTGCACCCGTGTGAACGCCTGCATCCACGGTAACAACGCCATTTACAATGACGTAATTAAAACCCGTTGCATATTGGTGCGGATTTTTATATTCAGATTTGTCGCCCACCTCTGCTTCATTAAATAAAACAATATCAGCAGCAAAATTTTGACGTAATAACCCTCTATCAGTAAAGCCAAATTTTTGTGCAGGTAGTGAAGTCATGCGGCGAACTGCTTCTTCCAAACCAATAACGTTTTCTTCACGCACATATTTTTTTAATACCCTTGCATTGGTACCATAACCTCTCGGATGCGGATTGCCTTCTTTGTACACGCGAATACTTGCATCAGAAGCAAACATATTAAATGGATAACGCATAATAGCTTTAATATCTAATTCACTCATGCCATGAAATACCATGGAAGCCCCACCTTTTTCCATCATCTGAATTATGGTTTCTGCTTCCTGTTTAGCAGTATGCTTATTTCCTAAAAATAAATTCACTTCCTCTATGCTTTTTCCATTGAGTGTTGTGTCTTTTGCATAGTATGCAACTACTGGGTAACTAAAGTGCTTAAGCTTTCTTTTTGCAAGTCGCGCTAACATATAAGAGGCTACTTCTTTTCTGATAGCAGGCTTTGCAAGCCTTGCTACGATGGAGTCTTGGCCGTCGGCAAGTACCCAGTCCGGAATCAGTGTACTTAAAGAAGTGCTACTTGCTGTGTACGGATACTGATCGATGGTTACATCAAGTCCATTTTTTCGCGCATTCAAAATGAGCGGTAGGGTTTCATTACTACGACCCCAGTTTTGCTGACCGCTTACTTTAAAGTGAGAAATTTGAACAGGCATCTTTGCCGTGTTTCCAATATACAAAGCTTCTTCTATGGCAGCCACTACACTATCACCTTCGTCACGCATATGCGATGCATAAACGCCATTGTATTTTGCTGCTACTTTTGCTAAACGAACAATTTCCTCAGTGGTAGAATAGGTGCCCGGAATATAAATAAGTCCGGTACTCATACCAACAGCACCATCACGCATAGCTTTGTCAACAATATTTTCCATGGCTTGCATTTCTACTTCGGTAGGATTTCTGCTAGCCCTGCCCATTACTTTTTTTCTAACATCATTGTGCCCAACAAGTGCCGCTACATTTACAGATGTTTGTAAGCTATCAATTTTACGTAGGTACCTTCCAATGTTTGCATCCGATGAACCACAGTTGCCTGTAATAACGGTTGTAACACCATCATAAATAAAATTAGTGGCTTCCGGATTTTTTACTTCATCGCCTTCTATATGCGTATGCACATCAATGAAACCAGGCGCAGCAACGAGTCCCGTTGCATCAATTACTTTTTTAGCAGTCCACCCAGTCAATTTTCCAATTTGTATGATTTTACTGCCACTTACTGCGATATCACCATAAACCCATGAATTACCTGTACCATCTAAAATTTTGGCATTTTTAATAAGGATATCAGCGGTTTGGCTAGGCATTTGGGACGCACCCGAAACGGCTAAAAAAACAATAAAAGACAGAATCAAAGACAGTTTATTACGCATATAGCTAAAATTATACGGGAAGATAAGTATTCTTTAGACTCATTTAGGTTGAAAATCTCCACCTGAATAACGTAAATTTGCCCTCCAATAAGAACTGAAATATCCTATGCTCGATAAGTTAGAAGCCATAAAAGCCCGTTTTGACCAGGTAGGTATTGCCCTTACCAATCCAGAAATTATCAATGACCAAAAACAGTTTGGGGCATACAGTAAGGAGTACCGTTCTTTAGAAAAAATTGTACAGCCCTACGAAGCCTATGTTCGTGTGCTTGCCGATTACAGTTTTGCAAAAGAGAGCCAAAATAGTAGTGATGAAGAAATGCGTGAGTTGGCAAAAATGGAATTACCTGATTTAGAAATAAAAAAAGAAGAACTAGAAGCGCTATTAACCAAACTACTAATTCCTAAAGATCCACAGGACGATAAAAATGCCATTTTGGAAATTAGAGCAGGTACCGGTGGAGACGAGGCCAGTTTGTTTGCTGGTGATTTATTAGGCATGTACCTACGTTACTGTTCTAAAAAAGGTTGGAAGACAGCCGTGGTGAGTGAAAGTGAAGGTACGGTTGGTGGCTACAAAGAAGTAATATTAGAAGTAACCGGTGAAGACGTATATGGCACCTTAAAATTTGAAAGTGGTGTACACCGCGTGCAAAGGGTTCCTAACACAGAAACACAAGGTCGCGTACATACATCCGCTGCAACGGTTGCAGTAATGCCCGAGGCAGAAGAAGTGGATTTTGAATTAAAAGAGAGTGATGTGAAAATGGAAACCGCGAGAAGTGGTGGTGCGGGTGGACAAAACGTAAACAAAGTAGAAACAAAAGTTTTTTTAACGCATATTCCAACCGGTGTTGTGGTGGTTTGTCAAACAGAAAGATCTCAACTTGGTAACCGCGAAAAAGCAATGAACATGCTTCGTACAAAATTATACGAAGAGCAGGTGCGCAAACAAGAAGAAGAAATTTCTACAAGGCGTAAAACGCTCGTAAGTACCGGTGATAGGAGTGCTAAAATAAGAACCTACAACTGGCCGCAGGGCAGGGTTACAGACCACCGCATTGGTTTAACATCTTACAATTTAGACGCTGTTGTTGGAGGTGAAATTGAAGAATTTATTGAGGCTTTACAAATGGCCGAAAACGCCGAAAAAATGCTCGTGCAATAAACTAGTTTTTTGCAATTGACTCTTTTAATTGTACCTCTTTTTCCCAAGCCCAAGCTGTGCGCATCATATCTTCGATGGAATAATTAATTTTCCAACCTAATTTATTGATGGCTTTTTCATTGTTGGCATAAATAGCCACAATATCTCCAGCCCTGCGCGGACCAATTTCATAATTTAAAGTAGTACCGCTTACTGCTTCAAAAGTAGTGATGGCTTCGAGCACTGAAATACCATTACCTGTACCCAAATTAAATACTTCGCAGGCCTCTGCATTTTTATCAGCCAATAAATATTGTAAAGCCAGCGTATGCGCACTGGCAATATCGCATACATGAATATAGTCTCTAATACAGCTTCCATCACGCGTAGGATAATCATTACCATACACCATCATTTTTGGAAGTTTACCAATTGCAGTTTGCGTAATAGCTGGTACTAAATTTTGTGGACGACCAATAGGAAGTTCGCCAATCAGTGCAGAAGGGTGTGCACCTACTGGATTAAAATAGCGAAGTAAAATAACGTTGGCACCGCCTGCTGCAGCTATGTTCTGAAGTATTTCTTCGCCCATTTGTTTGGTAGCGCCATATGGTGACTCTGCTTTTTTAACCTCAGAAATTTCGGTAACAGGAGAAGCATCAGGGTTACCATACACGGTACAAGAAGAAGAAAATACAAAATGAGGAATATCAAATTCTTGGACGCACTTTAAAATATTTACCAGTGATCCAATATTGTTTTCGTAATAAAATAGAGGTTCTTGTACCGATTCGCCAACGGCTTTATATGCCGCAAAGTGAATAATACCAGCGATGTCCGGGTTCTCCTGGAAAACAGCTAATGTATCATCAAAGTTTTTTAAATCTACTTCGTAATTTTTAATACGGGTACCTGTAATTTTTTCGATCGCTGCAATAGCGTAATTACTAGACCTAGCGTGGTTGTCTATAGAAATGACATCAAATCCATTTGCTAATAAATCTACAATGGTATGAGAACCAATATAACCACAACCACCTGTTACTAAAATTTTTGCCATTTGAGATACGTATTAAGCATGCAAATTAGGCAGAGAATGGCAAAATAGAAAAAGAATTATGCAGTTGTTGCAAGCGTAAATCCAATAGTGGTGCCTATTTCTAATTTACTACGCACGTGTATGGTTTGACCATGCGCTTCAATAATGTGTTTACAAATGGCAAGTCCAATACCTGCACCACCAGCGTCTCTACTACGCCCTTTATCTGTTCTATAAAAACGTTCAAAAATACGCGGCAAATGCTCTTCGGCAATTCCAATACCATCGTCGCTAATTTCGATGAGCACATGGTCAGCATCCGTTTTGTAAACACTTGCTACAATGGATCCATCTTGCTTTCCGTACTTAGACGCGTTAACCACTAAATTATTAAGCACTTGACGTACTTTTTCTTTATCAGCAAATACAGTTGTTTGTCCTTCCGACCCTTTTTTGAAATTGCAACTAATATTTTGTTTGGCCGCTTTGATTGACAAGGCATCAAACACTTCTTTGATGACATCTTGTATAAAAAAAGAAGATTTATTAAGTGGCTGTTCACCCATTTCGAGTTTAGCAATTTCGTCAAGGTCTTTTACCAGATTCACCATCCGATCAACATTTTTAGACGCATTTTTTAAAAAGCGAACGGCTGTTTCAGGATTTTCAAGTGCCCCATCTAATAACGTGTCTACATAGCCCTGAATAGCAAAAATGGGCGTTTTGATTTCGTGCGATAAATTTTGTAAAAATTCTTTGCGGTAGTTTTCGTTGGTTTTAAGTTGCTCGATTTCGGCACTTCGCTGCTCGGCCCATTGCACCACTTCTTCCCCTACTTCATCCAACTCTTTTTTAGGTAAAATATATTTGAAATAGGTTTCTTCCCTTTTTGTTGCTTTTGTCTGGTAAATGAGTTTGTAAATAAGTTTGATTTTTCGGTTAACGAAAATTTCAAAAATATAACGGATGAGTAGGTATGACGGAATGGCTGTGGTTAAAAAAGTAACCGCAAAATGAAACCAACTATGGTAAATAAAGCCAATTGTCAATGAAAATCCAAGCGCGATGATAGATGCAGCAAAGGCTGCCAACTGCTGAATGGAAAGGTTTTTCATGCTGCAAATTAAGGTAAATCAAACTTATATCCCACCCCTTTAACTGTGGTAATACAATCGACCCCTAATTTTTGTCTGATTTTTCTGATGTGCACATCAATGGTGCGGTCACCCACAATAACTTCGTTGCCCCAAATTTGAGAAAGTATTTCATTGCGTAAAAAAACACGACCAGGCCTTGAAGCCAATAAATGCAGTAGTTCAAATTCTTTTTTAGCGAGTACCTTTTCTTCGCCACTAATGGTTACCATAAATTTGATCGTATCAATTTGCATGGCACCAAACTGCATCACAGAACTAGCATCTTTAGGTGATACCCTTCTAAATAAAGCATTCACACGACTTACAAGCACTTTGGGAGAAATGGGTTTATTCACGTAATCATCTGCACCAATTTCGAGCCCAGTTATCTGAGAAGCTTCGTCACTCATTGCGGTTAAAAAGATAATGAGTGTTTCTTTAAAAGCTGTTTGTGCGCGTAATATTTCACATACCTCGATACCCGTTTTTTTGGGCATCATAATATCAAGTATCAGTAAATCAGGTTTGATTTTTTTTGCTAGATCTACGGCTTCGTCGCCATTTTTTGCGGTATGAACCTCGTAGCCTTCTTTTTGTAAATTATAGCCCACTATTTCTAAAATATCGGGTTCGTCGTCGGCAATCAATATTTTTTTAAGGGGGGCAGCAGCCATAAAACAGGTATAATTTAGACAAATTTAATTTTAAACATTGGTAAAGCCCACTTTTAGGAATATTATGTAATTGTTAAGCCTTTTAAGGGGGCTTTAACAAAATAAGGCCTTAACTGCTATAGAAGGTTGTATTTTTACAAGATTTCAAATGAAAAACAAGGGTTACATATTTAAAGCCGTTTACTTGCCTATAACGGTATTGCTATGCGCCATGCTA
>JBEGUD010000125.1:0-10850 GCA_041179065.1 Bacteroidota bacterium
AAAGGGTAGTTCGTATAATCGGTGTTGCCAAGTTCGGTTTCCCATACTTCTTTGGCGTTTTTGCTCATGACAATGCCCACCTGTGCAATTTGGGTGTTTAACTGTGCTAATTTATCCAATAAAACCTTGGCATAAATAGAACCGCTGGCTCCAGTAATTGCAATGACAATTTTGTGTTGCATGGGCATCTTTTGTACTATAACAAAACTAGGCCTAAAAAGTTAAACTTATTTGTACATGAGCTCGTAGTACTCCTTGGCCATACGGTTGGCATCAAACTGAACCTGTACATCACGCATACCATTTTGAATCACTTGGCGCCAAGTGTCATAGTTGTCGTAATACATAGGAATAATTTGCTGCTCCAAAATTTCGTAGAGCTTGTTTAGGTCGTAATCGTCCTGCTCGTGTTGGTGCATGTTTTCATAATCGGCTTTAGGAACCACAAAACCATTGTTACCATGGTTTATAAATTCTGGGATCCATCCATCATCGGTAGAAAAGTTAACAGCACCATTCATAGCAGCTGTCATACCGCTGGTACCTGATGCTTCGCGCGGAACGCGCGGGTTGTTAAGCCAAATATCGGAAGCCTGTTTGAGGCGTTTACTTAAACCTAATTCGTAACCAATTAATACGGCTACATTTTTATAGTTTTTGCTAATTTGTACGAGGTCATTGAATTCTGAAATAGCAGGGTAGTCTACCGGGTAAGGTTTACCAGCCCAAATAATTTGGATTGGATATTTGCTATTTGATAATAATTTTTCAAAACGCTCCATGTCATAAGTGAGCATGCTTGCACGTTTGTATCCGGCAAATCTGCGCGCCCAAACAATGGTTAATACGTTGGGGTCAAACTTTTTTCCTGTTTGATCCGCTACAATTTCAAACGCTCTTTTTTTCAGGTGCTTTTTGCGATCATCAAAAATAAAATCATCGTTTGCATCCATGGCTTTATAGAGCTGCTTGTCGGCCCAGTACTGCCAGTTTTGCGCATTGGTGATAGAGATAATTGGGCAAATGCCTTCATAGTGTTTCCACATTTCTCTACTTACATGTCCATGTAATGCAGATACACCATTTGCTTTTCTTGCAAATTTTAATGCGGCGAGTGAGTGATTGAATAAATCGTCGGTAATGCCCGTTAATCTGCGCACTTCATCAATGCTAAGGCCACAGAAATAACTCATTCTATGACACAAGTACATGTCATGTTTTTCGTTACCAGCTTCTTCGGGCGTATGGGTTGTAAATACGAGTTTCTCTCTTACTTTTTCTACACTTTTGTATTTGTTGAGTAAATAAAAGGCAGAAGAAATACCATGCGCTTCATTTAAGTGATACACATCAGGGTTGAAGCCTAGTTCATCAATTAATTTAGCGCCACCTACACCTAGTAAAATAAACTGCGCCACTTTAGTAGCAACGTTGGCATCATAGAGGCGGTGTGTAATGGTTTGAGAGATATAATCGTTTTCAGGTAAATCGGTACTTAATAAAAAGAGCGGCGCACTTTTAAATGTTTCTGGATTTAAATAATAAGCCTTTACCCAAACAGGATGCTCATGAATTAATATTTGAAATTTAATGCCAGTCTCTTCTAAAAAACTGTACATCTTTTCCATGAAAGTTACCTGTAAGGTTTGGTCTTGGTTACGCGCCTGATCGTAATAGCCATACTTCCATAAGATACCAATACCAATCATATTTTGACGAAGTTCGTATGCACTACGAAGGTGAGAGCCTGCTAAAAATCCAAGTCCACCACTATATATTTTAAGCGGTTGGTGAATGGCAAATTCCATTGAAAAATAGGCTGCTTTTTTGCTGTATTCTTCGGCAGGCTGGTAGGGCAATTGAAAATTCGTAAAAGACATAAAGGCAGTTTAAGTGCTTAAATAGGGTCGCAATATAGGGGAAATATTTAAAATGTACTTTGTACACATTAAATTGTGGGTAAACTGTCTTATTTGTGCTTTTTTTTGCTTTTTGAAGGCTTTTTTCGGGTAAAACTGTCGTCAAAAAAGCATTTAATACCCCTGTGGTTTCCGCAGGTTCCTTGCTCTTTAACACGGATGGTATTACCAGAGAAAGAAAAATCAATAATGCAGGGGTCCCCATTTTGCGTGAATTGCCCAGCTGTTGGTGAGGACAGGGTTAGTGTTCCTTTTAATTCGCCAATACAATCGGCATTGTTTTTTTCAAAATGAATAAAAAACAAATAAGTTTTGGCGTCTTTGCCATCTCTTAGCGAGATATAGTTTTTTTCATTTTTTATATAATCACCACTGAGCTTGGCAAGACTTGGTAATGTATCGAGTGGATTGATGATCTCATTGTTTTGTGGTGTTTCATTACTATCGTTTACCACAATCATAAAACCGGCGCCTGCATTAAATATCCATCCCGATCTAGAAAATTTAAGTTCTTTATCTTTTGAGTAAGTTTCTTTACTAATGACAAATGTGGGTTCTTTATTAATTGATACAGAGCGCGCATAAGCGTCTTTATCTTCATTGTTTAATAATTCTTTGAAACCTAAATATTTTAATTTTTCGTCGGTGACATATACAAAAAGCTTGGCAGCTTTTTTACTTTTAACAAGGATCAAAAAATATTTTTCTGTTTCCTTTTCAATAATCCCCACTGGATAAATGGTTTCTTTTTTTTCATTTTTTACCATTTGTTGCACCGCCGAATCAGGGATAAATTGAAGTAATGCTTTTACCCCAATAACTAGGGTATCTGCTTTTTTTATAAAATTGGTATCGGCAGCCGTGTAGTTACCTTTGATAGGAGCAAAGGCTTTCACATAATCGCCCGGCTTAATGGTTGTTTCTCCTGAAAGGTCTATGGCTTTATTGGAACAACCCCATAAAAGGGAGAGGAGGCAAATGGTCAACAACTTCTTCATACCTATAAAATTATATAAAATAACGGCTTAATGCGCATGCAGGTTTAGAACTTTGACATTACGAACCAACAATTGCATAAATTTGTCTTGAACCATATTTTACCCAAACCCCATGATGCATCAAAACCCATCTTTAAGTGAAGTGCATGAGTCGATAGATACGACGCTTCCTCGAAAAGGTTGGCGCCGAATACTCGCTTATTTTGGGCCAGCTTATTTGGTGAGTGTCGGTTATATGGATCCAGGAAATTGGGCCACCGATTTGCAGGGAGGTGCACAGTTTGGATATCAACTTATTTGGGTGTTGTTACTGAGTAATCTCATGGCGCTTTTATTGCAAAGTTTGAGTGCTCGTTTAGGTATTGTGCGACGTAGAGATTTGGCACAGGCCAATAGAGAAACCTATCCGCCCGCCGTTAATTTTTGCTTGTATATTTTAGCTGAAATTGCCATTGCTGCCACCGATTTAGCAGAAGTAGTAGGGATGGCTATTGGACTTCATTTGCTAACTGGACTGCCACTCATATGGGGTGTGGCAATAACTGTTGTTGACACTTTTTTATTTTTATTATTGCAGCGCTATGGTATCAGAAAAATGGAAGCATTTATTTTAGCGCTTGTTGCAACGATTGGCGTATCATTTTTTATTGAAATTTTAATTGCGGATCCTAATTTAAAAGAAGTAGCCACTGGATTTATTCCAACACCATTAACTGATGCCTCCTTGTATATTGCGGTAGGTATTATTGGTGCTACTGTAATGCCACATAATTTGTATTTGCATTCGGCACTGGTACAAACTAGAAAAATTGGTGCTGATACAAAAAGTATTAAGCGTGCACTTAAGTATAATTTTATTGATAGTCTTGTAGCCCTCAATGCTGCTTTTTTTGTGAATGCTGCCATACTCGTTTTAGCTGCTACCGTTTTTTTTAAAACAGGTAATACCGAAGTAGCACGTATAGAAGATGCACACCGTTTATTGCAACCCTTACTAGGAACCCATTTGGCGCCTATTTTATTTGCAGTGGCGCTTATTGCTGCGGGTCAAAGCTCAACAGTAACGGGCACCCTAGCGGGACAAATAGTAATGGAAGGTTATTTGCAAATTCGTTTAAATCCATGGCTACGACGGTTGCTAACACGCCTGATTGCCATTGGTCCTGCCGTATTTATTATTGGAATATATGGTGAAGGGAAAGTGGATGATTTACTTGTATTTAGTCAGGTGCTATTAAGTGTACAACTTGGATTTGCAGTGATACCGCTGATACATTTTGTAAGCGACAAAGAAAAAATGGGTGAATACGTAATCAAGCGCTGGGTGCAAATAGCTGCCTGGTTGGTAGCGCTTATTTTAGTAGCACTCAATGGAAGATTGGTATTACATACTGCCATTGATTTTATGAATAGTGATGCTACCATATGGGCTAAAATTGCAGTTGTGTTTTTGCTGCTAGGCTTTGTGGTGCTTTTTTTAATCATGACTTTTTATCCAGTCTTTAAAAAGAAACAAGTTGCTTTATCTACCATGCATGGCGATATCGCATCTCTAGAAAATTTGACGGTGAAGCCAACACAAAAAATTGGGATTGCACTCGATTTTACCCTCGCCGATGAAAAATTAATTGCGCATGCACTGGCCCAAGGGCAACAGGGGAGTCATTATATTCTTATTCATGTAGTGGAATCTGTGTCGGCCCATTATTTGGGTGCTGCTAGTGATGATGAAGAAACCAGACTGGATCAAGAAAGGTTGTCACAGTATCAGCGCCAACTCGAACAAAAGGGGTATCAAGTAAGCACCGCCCTAGGCTTTAAAAATAGGACAGCGGCCATTGTTAAAATTGTGGCAGTCAATAAGGTAGATATGTTAGTGATGGGGGCCCACGGTCATAAGGGCATTAAAGACTATATTTTTGGCGAAACCATTGAATCCGTGAGGCATAAATTAAACATTCCGGTATTAATTGTGAACGTATAATGCCCTAGAAATCACTACCTTTGTGGCCTTAAAAATCAAAATTGTAAACCATGGCACAAAAAATTAAAGTGGCAAATCCAGTTGTTGAATTGGATGGTGATGAGATGACACGTATCATCTGGAAATTTATCAAAGACAAATTAATTTTACCTTACCTAGAAGTTGATATTAAGTATTACGATTTGGGTATGGAATATAGAGATGAAACCAATGACCAGGTTACTATTGATGCTGCAAATGCCATCAAACAGTATGGTGTTGGTATCAAATGTGCTACGATCACCCCAGACGAGCAAAGAGTAGAAGAGTTTAAGCTCAAGCAAATGTGGAAGAGCCCGAACGGAACCATCCGTAATATTTTAGATGGTACTGTATTTAGAGAGCCAATTGTTTGTAGCAATGTACCCCGCTTAGTTCCAAACTGGACAGCACCTATTTGTATTGGTCGTCACGCATTTGGTGATCAGTACCGTGCTACTGACTTTGTCACAAAAGGCAAGGGTAAATTAACGGTGAAGTTTGAAGGTGAAGATGGAACGGTTCAAGAATTTGAAGTGTTTAACTTTAAAGGAGATGGCGTTGCTATGGCTATGTACAATACCGACGAAAGTATTTTTGGCTTTGCAAGAGCTTGTTTTAACCAAGCACTTGTTAAAAAATGGCCTTTGTATTTATCTACTAAAAATACCATCCTTAAAAAATATGATGGTCGTTTTAAAGATATTTTTGAGGAAGTATACCAAAACGAGTTTAAGGCAAAATACGCCGAAGCTGGCATTACTTACGAACACCGCTTAATTGATGACATGGTAGCGAGTGCTTTAAAGTGGAATGGTAATTTTGTATGGGCTTGTAAAAACTATGATGGTGACGTACAGTCTGATACCGTAGCACAAGGTTTTGGATCACTTGGTTTAATGACTTCTACACTTGTAACACCGGATGGTAAAGTAATGGAAGCAGAAGCTGCACACGGTACTGTTACGCGTCACTACAGAGAGCACCAAAAAGGTAAGCCAACTTCTACAAACCCTATTGCATCTATATTTGCATGGACAAGAGGTTTAGAATTCAGAGGTATGCTTGATGGCAACCAGGAGCTTATTAACTTTTGCCATGCACTAGAAGCTGTTTGCGTAGAAACAGTAGAGAGTGGCAAAATGACCAAAGACTTAGCGGTTTGTATCCATGGTAATAAAGTAAACCACGGCGAACATTATTTATATACCGAAGAATTTTTAGACGCTTTAGATCAAAACTTAAAAGTGAAACTAGGATAATTTGGTTTCCAATACCGCATAAAAAAAAGACGTTGAATTTTCAACGTCTTTTTTTTATTTTAAATACCGTTTGATTTCTTTTTCTACATCGCGGGCTTTAATGGTTTCACGTTTGTCGTGTAACTTTTTACCTTTTCCAAGTCCTATCTCTACTTTAACTAAATTTTTATCAGTAAAAAAAACGCGCAGTGGAACAATGGTGTATCCTTTTTCTTTTAAGCGTCCTTCAATTTTTTTTAACTCCTTTTTATTGAGTAATAATTTACGGTCATGAACGGCAATGTGGTTGTTGGCCGTGCCATGGGTGTAGGAGGCAATAAATAGACCACGCATCCAAAGTTCACCATCATCAAACAAGCAAAATGCGTCGTTGAAACTTAGTTTGCCGTCTCTAATAGACTTTACTTCAGTACCTAGCAAAACAATACCAGCCACATATTTGTCTTCGATGTGGTAATTAAAATACGCCTGCCGGTTGTTCATTTCGTTTGCCATGGGATGTATATTACCCCTTAAACAGCACCGCTAATTGAGCTAGTTTTTCTTTTAAATTTTTTCGCTCTACAATGAAGTCTAAAAATCCGTGTTCCAATAAAAATTCACTTCTTTGGAATCCGGGTGGTAAGTCTTTTTTGATCGTTTCTTTAATAACCCTTGGTCCTGCAAAACCAATGAGTGCACCAGGTTCTGCAATATTTAAATCGCCAAGCATACCAAAGCTTGCAGAGATACCTCCAAAAGTAGGATCGGTGAGAAGTGATATAAATGGTAAGCCAGCATCCGAAAGTTGAGAAAGTTTACCACTTGTTTTTGCGAGTTGCATTAAGCTATAAGCGCTTTCCATCATTCGGGCGCCACCACTTTTACTAATCACTAAGTAGGGGAGCTTGTGCTTGATACAATAATCTACAGCACGGCTAAATTTTTCACCCATCACGCTACCTAACGAACCGCCAATGAATTCAAAATCCATACATGCGATGACGTAGCCTTCACCCACTAAAGTACCGGTAGCCACGCGCATAGAATCTTTTAGATCGGTAGCGGCATGGATATCATCGAGTCTTTTTTGGTAGGGCTTTAAATCGGTAAAGCCAAGTGCGTCTTTACTTTTGATATTGTCAAATAGCTCTGTGTACTGGCCATCATCAAAAAGGATGTCAAAATATTCTTGACTTCCAATGCGGTGGTGATGGTTACACTTATCACACACATATAAATTTTCGGCGAGTTCAGTTGTCGTTGATATATGATTACACTCGGGACATTTGTTCCAAAGTCCTTCAGGTGTTTCTTTTTTATCTGCAGTTGAGGTTAAAATACCTTTGCGAATACGCTTAAACCAACGTGGTTTAGCATTCTCTTGCTCCTGCAATTCTTCGCCGGTTAAATTGGCCTCAAAATCTTCTTCTCGTTCTTTTTTCATACGTGCAACCTTTTAATATGAAGGGAAATAGATTAAGCGTTTCTATTGATACAGTTTAAATCTTCGAAAGCAATTTCTAAACGTTTGCTAAAGCTTTCTTCACCTTTACGCAACCAAACCCTTGGATCGTAATATTTTTTGTTTGGTTTATCGGCACCATCTGGATTACCTAACTGTGCTTGTAGGTAAGGTTCATTTTTCTTATAAAATTCGTTGATACCTTCCCAGAAAGCCCACTGTAAATCGGTGTCGATATTCATTTTGATGGCACCGTATCCAATGGCTTCTCTAATTTGATGTTGCGGAGAACCGCTACCACCATGGAATACAAAGTATACAGGCTTTTCTGCGGTGTTAAATTCTTTTTGAATATGGATTTGGCTATTGTGTAAAATGTCAGGACGAAGCTCTACGTTACCTGGACTATAAACACCGTGTACGTTACCAAATGCAGCAGCTACGGTAAAGAGGTTACCCACTTTGCTCAATTCTTTGTAAGAATAAGCAACGTGTTCTGGTTGTGTATATAATTTGTCGTTTTCTACACCGCTATTGTCTACACCATCTTCTTCACCACCGGTAACACCAAGTTCTATTTCGATGCTCATGCCAAGTGGTGCCATGCGCTTGTAAAATGCAACAGAGGTTTCAATATTTTCTTCTAGTGTTTCTTCAGATAAATCAAGCATGTGTGAACTAAAAAGGGGTTGACCTTTTTCTTTGTGAAAAGCTTCGCCAGCGTCTAATAAACCACTAATCCACGGAAGCCATTTTTTAGAAGCATGGTCAGTATGAAGTACCACAGGTACGCCATAATGTTTAGCTACGTTATGGATGTGTAAAGCGCCAGAAACTGCACCTGAAATATTGGCTTGTAACTGATCGTTGGGCATACCCTTACCCGCAATAAACTGAGCGCCACCATTTGAAAATTGAATGATAACGGGAGAGTTTACTTTTGCAGCCGTTTCTAAGGTTGCATTAATATTATTGGTGCCAATAGTATTTACGGCAGGAAGTGCAAATTGATTGTTTTTTGCGTCGTTGTATAGGTTTTCTAATTCTTTACCAAATAGGACGCCAGCTCTGTACTTTTTCATGTGTATTTAATCTTGTATGTTTCGTATAAATATGAGGCTGCAAGATACTTTATTGCCTGCAAACACCTGTTAGCTTTTATATGCCCAAAAGCTATAAAAACAGACCCATTTGAGGCATTATTTCGTTAGGCTCTGAATCACGTCGTACTTGGTAACGATATGAAATTCACCCTTTTCGTCCTTGGCAATAACAGCACCATTTTTTTGGTTGATTAAAGTGCCTAGTTTTTCTACGGGGGTTAAAAAATCTACAACAGGGTAGGGCTGTTCCATAACGCTGCCTACCAACTGATTTTTGATATCTGGGTTGGTAAATATTTGTTGAAAGAGTCCATTTTCACTGAGTGATCCAACCATGTTTTGCGTGTCCATGACAGGAATATGTTCGATGTCATATTTTTTCATGAGTGCAACGGCTTCTGCAATTAAATGATCTGGAGAAACGGTAATTAATTTTTGTCCGGCTCTACCACTCACGATGTCTTTAAATGTTTTCACGTCTAAAAATCCACGCTCCATCATCCATTCATCGTTGTAAATTTTTCCGACATATCTACTACCGTGGTCATGAAAAATACACACTACAACATCGGTAGGGTTTAATTCATCTTTTAATTGTTGTAAACCTTGTAAGCAACTGCCTGCGCTATACCCACAAAAGAGGCCTTCTTCTTTAGCAATGCGACGAGCCATCACAGCACCGTCTTTATCGGTAACTTGTTCAAACTTATCAATAAACTGCATGTCATAGTTTTGAGGTACAAAGTCTTCCCCAAATCCTTCTGAGATATACGGGTGCACTTCGTTCATGTCTATTTCACCCGTGTTATAATATTTTGTTAGCAGTGAACCATATACATCAATGGCCCATATTTTAATGTTTGGATTTTTTTCTTTGAGGTACATGGCAGTGCCTGTAATGGTTCCACCGGTTCCTGCGGTACATACAAGGTGTGTGATTTTGCCTTCTGTTTGTTCCCAAATTTCTGGTCCAGTAGATTCGTAATGCGCTTGACGGTTGGCCAAATTGTCGTACTGATTCATGTACATCGAATTTGGAATTTCTTGACCAAGTCTTTTGGCAACACTATAATAACTCCGTGGATCTTCTGGTAAAACATTGGTAGGGCACACGATTACTTCGGCGCCTACTGCTTTTAAGATATCTGCTTTTTCTTTGGATTGTTTATCGGTGGTTACAAAAATGCATTTGTATCCTTTTACGCATGCTGCAAGTGCAAGTCCCATTCCAGTATTGCCACTTGTGCCTTCAATAATAGTTCCACCGGGTTTTAATTTCCCCTCGGCTTCTGCAACCTCTACCATTTTTAGCGCCATGCGGTCTTTGATAGAGTTGCCTGGATTAAAATAATCTACTTTGGCAAGTATGGTGCCTGGCCAGTTTTTGGTTATTTTATTGAGCTTGATAATCGGGGTGTTACCAATGGTTTCTAATACATTATTCAGCCACATACAATGCTAACATTTGTTTGCTTACAAAGATAAAGGAAAGGAGTGGTTAATGTAAAGGCGTGCTTACTGCAAAACAGTTTAGGCGCTAAAGTTTTGGGCAATTTTGTCGCAAAATCCCGTTTCAAGCATTTGAACGGCAAGTCCAATACTATTATGAAACGCAGTAGCCGTGCTAATGCCATGGCTAATGATAACGGGCTTTGCAACACCAAGTACTGGAAGGCCGCCGTAGTTTTCGAAATGAAGGCGTTTAAAATACGCGTCTTCGCCATGGCCACGTTCTGCGGCAATGGTATGTAATGATTCGGCTAATTTAAGGGCGATATTTCCAGTAAATCCATCACACACCGTAACGTTTGCTTTGGGTGTTAGAATATCACGTCCTTCAATGTTGCCAATAAAATGTATTTGCTTGTTTTGTTGAAGCAGTGGGTAAGTGGCTTGTGCAAGTGCATTGCCTTTGCCTTCTTCTTCACCAATATTTAGAAGTCCAACGGTTGGATTGTTTACACCCATCATGATGCTAGCGTACAGACTTCCTAAAATAGCAAATTGATTGAGCTGCTCCGGTTTACAATCGGCGTTGAGTCCTACATCCACCAAGATGCCCGTAGATCCATCTGATTTTGGCATAGTCGCGCCAATGGTTGGTCGTAAAACACCAGGGATC
>JBEGUD010000126.1:0-2970 GCA_041179065.1 Bacteroidota bacterium
CTTAAAAGTTCCATGGTTTGAACAACATCAGCTTCACCCATTGGATTCTTTTCTATTTTACCTGTTTCGTAAAAAGGTAAATTTTGGAAATGATATTGATGTTCTTTTAGTCCTACATACCTACAAGTTGCTTTGGCTTCACACTGTCTAATAAGGCCCTTGATGGCTCTTATTTCTGGAGAATCTAAACCACCTTTTTGTTTGGTAGCAATATAGTTGCGCGCTGCTTGTAAAATTTCTTGACTTTTTTTATTATCAATACCAAATAGGTCTTCGAAGCCAACGGCAAAATCTAAAAAGCGAGTTACAAATTCATCGGATACCGCAATGTTACCACTGGTTTGGTAGGCTACATGTACTTCGTTGCCCTGATCATGTAAACGCATAAAAGTACCACCCATACTAATAATATCATCGTCGGGGTGTGGTGAAAATATCAAACATTTTTTTGGATATGGATTGCTTCTTTCAGGATGTGCCGGAATAACCGCGTTGGGTTTTCCTGCAGGCCAGCCTGTTAAGCTATCCCTTAACATATAAAAGACTTCTAAATTAATTTCGTAGGCGTCGTTTTTTTCTACGAGTAAATCAGCTAAACCGTTTTCGTTATAATCTTTAGCAGTAAGGCTTAATACTTCTTTGTCTAACTTTAATGAAAGCTCAATAACGGCGCGCTTCATTAATTTTTTATCCCATACACAATTGCCCGTTAACCACGGCGATTTAATACGCGTTAGTGATTCAGAAACCGTGCTATCAATAATAAATGTGCAATTCGCATGTTCTTGTAAAATACTCGCAGGCACCTGTTCTGTAACATCACCCTCGGTAGCTTTGGTAATAATTTCTCCTTTGTTGCCAAAGGCCATGAGTAAAATGCGCTTCGATTGCATGATGGTACCAATACCCATGGTAACTGCAAGGCGTGGCACTTTTGATAAGTGCGAAAACTCATAAGCGTTGGCAAGTCTAGTATTATTAGCAAGGTTTACCAGTCTTGTTTTTGATATGATGCTTGAACCTGGTTCATTAAAACCAATATGTCCATTACCACCAATACCTAAAATTTGTAAATCAATTCCACCTGCTTTAACAATTGCTGCGTCATACTCGGCGCAATATTTTTTAATATCATCTTTAGGCCATTTACCACTTGGGATATGGATGTTTTTAGGATCAATATCGATATGGTTAAATAAATGCTTGTGCATAAAGCTCCAATAGCTTTGTGGAGCATCTGGCTCTATTGGAAAATATTCATCTAAATTAAACGTAACTACATTTTTAAAGCTGAGTCCTTCCTCTTTGTGCAGTCTTACCAGCTCTTGGTATAATTTAATAGGGGTAGAGCCGGTCGCTAAACCAAGTACACAGGCTTTGCCTTCAGCAGCTTTTTCTTTAATAAGTGCAGCTATTTCCTGTGCCACAAATGCAGACCCTTCTTTAGGTGAAGGAAATATCTGAACCGGAACTTTTTCAAATGCATCTATCATATCTTCTCGTTATTGCTTAAATACTAGTTATTCTCAGGATTAAAATAAGCTTTGCTATAATTGATTTTAAAATTATCGTAGCGCTTAAATTCATGTAATAATTTCTTTTCAAAACTAGGCCAACTTTTATTTTCTTTATTTGTCCATAACACTTCACTTAATGCACTGATACGTGGGAATACCATGTACTCTGCTTTAGCCGTGTTGTTCATGTACTCTGTCCAAACATTAGCTTGTGCGCCTAATACATATTTGTAATCGGCAGGATCCATTTCTTTAGGAAGTGGTTCGTAGCTGTAAACTTTTTGAATGGTGGTATATCCGCCAATGGTAACAGAATCTTCTTTTTTATTTTGTTGGTGGTCAAAATACATCCATCCACCTGGTGTCATAATTACGTTGTGCTTTTCTTTAGCAGCTTCTATACCACCTTTTTCACCACGCCAGCTCATGACTGTTGCGTTAGGAGCGAGGCCACCTTCTAAAATTTCATCCCATCCAATAATTTGGCGACCCTTGCTGTTTAAATATTTTTCGATGCGGCCAATAAAATAACTTTGTAAACCGTGCTCATCTTTTAAGCCTTTTTCTTTAATGAGCTTTTGGCAAAATTCAGATCTTTTCCAAGATTCTTTAGGGCACTCATCTCCACCAATATGAATATAGGTAGAAGGAAATAAGGCCATCACTTCATCTAATACGTTTTGTAAAAATGTGAAAGTGTTTTCGGTAGGGGTAAATACATCATCAAATACGCCCCAGGTTTCTTGTACTATTTTAGTGCCTGGCTTTTTTAAAGCCTCAAGTGTTGCTGCACTATGCATGGTAGGAATGGCTGGTGTAGATTCGTTTGGAAAACAACTAAGTTCTGGATAAGCTGCAATGGCTGCACTAGCATGACCTGGCATTTCTATTTCAGGAATAATGGTTACAAATCTATCAGCAGCGTATTTTACAATTTCTTTTATTTGAGCTTGGGTGTAAAAACCACCATACCTCGTATTGTTACTTCCTTTACCAGGGTAACGGCCAATGATGTTAGCGTTACGGAAACCACCTACAGTGGTTAATTTTGGATATTTTTTAATTTCAATTCTCCAGCCTTGGTCTTCGGTTAAATGCCAGTGAAAAGTATTTAACTTATACATGGCAATAAAATCAATGTACTTTTTTACAAAGTCCATACCAAAAAAGTGACGACCTTCATCTAGGTGCATACCTCTATAAACAAACCTTGGTTGATCTTGAATACTTACAGCAGGAATAGATAATGCACCAGATTTTTGAATAGGGAGTAATTGAATGAGTGATTGTACACCATAAAATACACCTTCTTCGTTGGCGCCATTAATAACAACACCATTACTTGATGATTCTAGTGTATAAGTTCCTTTAGGTGCATTTGAATTGGTATTTACTAAGCTGATTGCATTTTTTGCCCCATTACCAACTGTAACTTTTAATTGAAAGCCATAAA
>JBEGUD010000127.1:0-15407 GCA_041179065.1 Bacteroidota bacterium
ATCCTTTTCCATCAAGAACAAATAGAGATACTATTTATGATCGTTTGTTAGAGGATTTGAAATTAGCTGCTACACTTGTTCCTTGGAGAAATGAATTGTCAGCAATTGGTGATGGTGCCGATGAAAGAATTACCAAAGGAACCGTAAAAGGACTTCGTGCAAGAATTGCATTATACAGAGGTGGTTTTTCATTACGTCAAGATGGGGTTGTAAAACGTTCAACGGATTATGTAAAGTATTATCAAATTGCTAGAGATGAAGCTGCCGAAGTAATGGCGTCTAACCAGCACAGTTTAAATCCAAGCTTTAAGGCGTTATGGAAAGACCAAGTAAATGCAAGAGCGGTAGCTGATCCTAATGGGGAACTCATGTTCCAAGCTAGTGGTATTGGAGGAGTTGGTGCAGGTGATACAAAACTTGCATACTATAACGGACCTACTGTGAACGGACTTGGGAATAAGAGTGTAAATGTGTTACCTACTTATTTTTATGCATTTGACTCAACCGATTTAAGACGTGATGTTACTTGCGCTGCTTACAATGTTGCAGCCGATGGAAGCGCAAAAATTGGCCAGGCCATCACAGCTATTTGTGATGGAAAATACCGTAGGGATTGGATTTCAAATCCAAAAGTATCTTCAACTGATAAAATTCAATACTTTAGCCTAAAATGGCAAATACTTCGATACGCTGATGTGATGCTCATGTTTGCTGAAGCAGAAAATGAATTAAATGGCCCTACTGCTGCTGCTTACAATGCAGTTAACCAGGTTAGAAGAAGAGGTTACGGACAATCTATTACAACTGCAAATGCTACAGTAGATTTACCTGCCGGTTTATCTAAAGCTGCTTTCTTTACAGCAATTGTAAAAGAGCGTTCTTTGGAATTAGGTGGTGAGGGTGTTCGTAAATATGACTTAATCAGATGGAATTTACTTGCCACAAAAATTAATGAAACAAAAGCTGCCCTATTAGCGATGTCAACGCTTTCTGCTCCATATAATACATTGCCTACTTCAATGTATTATAGAACCGGAAGTACTAGTGATGACAACCGTTTTGGATCAACTGGACTATGGGCAAACTCATTTTACAAAGCAGCACCAACAGCAACCCCTTCAGGTACAACTAAGGTTGTTTGGTTAAGTGCTGCCATCAATACAACAGCTCTTTCAAGATTTGCTACTGGATTTGTAACAGGCAAATCAGAATTATTACCCATACCGCAGCCTGCAAGAGATGCTAACCGCAATCTTACGCAAAACCCTGGTTATTAATAATTGATACGTTAGTAAGTAAAAAGGCTACTCAATTGAGTAGCCTTTTTTGTTGGCAAATAGGGTTCTAATGCTTAATTTCAGTTACATAATAAACTAGTATTCAATGAAAAAGTATCTCATTTTATGTATAGCACTACTTATTGCTAATGCAGGATTTTCTCAATCAAAAGAGATTGCGCGTGTAGCTGGAGCAGTTGAAAAACTTAAACTTGCTATGATTAGTGGGGTAAGAGAAGAGCTGGAGTTTATTGTAGATGATAGTTTAAGTTATGGTCATTCTGGTGGAGCCGTAGAAGGGAAGTCTGAGTTTGTAGAAAAAATTGCCTCTGGTAAATCAGATTTTGTAACCATTAGTTTAACCGATCAAAAAATTTCAATCACAGGCAATGTAGCAGTTGTTAGACATCAATTATTTGCAACTAACAATGATAATGGAAAGCCTGGCGAAGTAAAATTAAAAATACTACTCGTCTTTAAAAAGGTTGGAAAAGATTGGAAATTATTAGCTCGCCAAGCCGTAAAACTTACCTAGCTTTTTTTGCACCACTGGATTCCCTGATAATCATTTGGGGAGGCAATATAATTTTTTCGAATTCTGTGGTGGGTCTTTTGTTTTCTATTTGCTTAATCAGTAATTCAATGGCCACCTGTCCAATTTCGTAAGCAGGTTGTCTTATCACTGATAAAGATGGCGATAGTAGATCTGTTAAATCAAGGTTAGAAAAACCTATCATAGCTATGTCATTAGGCACTTCTAGGCCTTTGGATTTAAAATAACGTAGACAATTGGTAGTGAGTTTATCTGCAGATGCAATAACCGCACTAGGCTTATTTTTATGGGCGAGTAAAGTACCTAAAGCATTTTCAACTTCTTGGTAAAGCATGCCGCCATGTAAACAATATTCAATTTGTGTGGGATCAAATGGTAGGTTATGATCCGTTAATGCTTGATGGTAGCCTGCAACTCTTTCTTTTGTGATAGATAAAAACTCTGAGCCTGCGAGCATCGCAATATTTTGGTGACCATTTTTAATGAGTTCTGAAGTTGCATCATACGCTCCTTTATAATTATCAACGCCTACTTTGTGTGTGTCTAGATTTTCAACGACTCTGTCAAAAAATACAATCGGAAATCCGCGTTTGTGTAAATTCATTAAATGGTCTAGGTTTTCTGTTTCAGAGGAAACAGAAATAAGTAATCCATCAATGGACCTGGACGCTAAATACTGAAGATTTATTATTTCCCTTTCATAGGATTCATGACTTTGGGCGATGATCACATTATAACCCTTGTCATAAGCGATGGATTCAATGCCATTGATTGCTTGTGAAAAAAAGCTATTGGCAATTTCACAAACTATAATTCCTATAGATCGGCTCCTTTTTTCTTTTAAACTAAGTGCAATAGGGTTGGGTCTATAATTGATTTGTTGGGCGTATTCTATGACTATTTTTTTGGTTTCGGGGCTGATTTCATAACTATCCCTTAACGCCCTCGAAACGGTAGACGTGGAAAGCCCTAGGGCCTTGGCAATGTCTTTAATGGTAACCGCTTCGTACTTCATAGAAAAATCAAAAAAAGTGACTCAAAATTGTCTTTAACCCTAAAAATACGATAAATATCAAAGACTTAAAAAGTAGGCCTAAAAACCGGGAACGATTGCATAAATAAAGTCTTAAATTATGCCTATTTTTCATCAATATTTGAGTAGTCTTGAGCTACGAGAAAAGCTTCACAATCAACGCATATGAAAAGAATTGTATACTTATTTCTAGCCATAATTTTGCTAGGGTTTATGTCACCTGAAAAAAAGGTTGTTTTTTTTATGATTGGTGACTCAACCATGGCAGATAAACCACTTTCAAATAATCCAGAAAGAGGTTGGGGGCAATTATTTCCTGAATATATTTCAGACGCAGTAGATATAAAAAATCTGGCTGTTAATGGTAGAAGTACCAAAAGTTTTATTAAAGAAGGCAGATGGGATACGGTGATGAAATACATGAAAGAAGGTGATTATGTATTTATTCAGTTTGGGCACAACGACTCAAAATTAGATGACTCCATCAGATCGGCGCCAGCCAATACTATTTACAAGCAAAATTTAATTCGCTTTGTTAATGATACTAGAAAAAAGGGAGGCAATCCAATTCTAATGACACCAGTCATGCGCCGAAAATTTAATACTGCTGGTATTTTTGTTGACCAGCATGGCGATTATCCTGGGGTTGTGCGATTTTTAGCAGACTCTATGCATGTTCCATTAATAGACCTGCATGCATCTAGCAAAAAATTAATTGAGAAAGAAGGGGTTGAAGGTTCTAAAAAAATGTTTTTATGGATCGACTCCAATCATTTTAAAGCAATGCCGCTAGGCAAAAAAGATGATACCCATTTTTCTGAATACGGTGCGGCGCAAATCGCTTCACTCGTATGTGCCGAAATTTTAGAAAAACATCCAGCACTTTCAAGATATTTATTAGGCTCGGCGCACAAAGAAAAATACGCTTTTGAACTACCAAAAATTTATGAGCCGCATTTCAAAAAAGATACGTTTAATGTAGTTGCTTTTGGTGCAGTAAAAGATGGTATTTCATTAAACACAGTAGCAATTAATAATGCCATTATTGCTGCTAATAAAGCAGGGGGTGGCATTGTTCATATTCCTGCAGGACTTTGGTTAACTGGCCCAATTGTGCTGCTAGATAACGTAGCATTAAATACCGCTAAAGGAGCCCTCGTTATTTTTACAACAGATAGATCTCAGTATCCTTTAAAAGCGGCTTCTTTTGAGGGTGTTGAAGCAGCCCGTTGTCAATCGCCTATTACGGCAACTAATGCTGTTAATATAGCTATTACAGGACAAGGTATTTTTAATGGAGGCGGCGAAGCATGGCGCCCATTAAAAAAAGGAAAGGTTACAGAGTCTGAGTGGAAACGCTTAATTAATACAGGTGGTGTTTTAAGTGAAGACAAAGCAAACTGGTACCCTTCTGCTGGTGCATTGCAAGGGTCGCTCACCAATAATATTGGAAAGTTAGTAGGTGGTGCAACACTTTCATCTTTTGAGCCTATTAGAGATTTTCTGAGACCTAATATGATCAGGCTCACAAATTGTTCCAATGTTTTATTGGAAGGTGTTACGTTTGAAAATTCTCCAGCATGGACCATGCACATTTTAATGAGTAAGCATATCACCATCAGAAAAGTAAATGTAAAAAATCCATGGTATGGACAAAATACAGATGCACTTGATTTAGAGTCTTGTACCAATGCACTTATTGATGGTTGTAATTTTGATACCGGTGATGACGGAATTTGTATTAAATCTGGAAGAGATGAGGAAGGTCGTAAAAGAGGAATGCCTACCAAAGATATTATTGCCATCAATACCACCGTATACCATGCACATGGTGGATTTGTGATAGGAAGTGAAATGAGTGGTGGGGCTAATAATATTTTTGTGTCTAATTGTACATTTATTGGAACCGATATTGGACTTCGTTTTAAAACCACGAGAGGAAGGGGCGGTATTGTAGAAAATATATACGCTTCAAATATTACCATGCGTGATATTGTTGGAGAAGCTGTATTGTTTGACATGTATTACGCTGCCAAGGACCCTATAACACTAGAGGGCGAAAAAAAGGACATGCCAGTGATTCAAACACTGCCGGTGACAGAAGCAACACCTATTTTTAGAAACTTCTATTTTAACAATGTGTATTGTAATGGCGCCGAAAAAGCGGTTTTTGTAAGAGGCATTCCTGAAATGAATATCAGTAATTTGGTATTAAGCGACATGGTTTTTGCAACGAAAAAGGGCATCGAAGTTACCGAGGGTTCAAATATTGAGTTTAACAATGTTAAACTTGTAACCCAGCAAGCGAGTCCGCTAGTATATATCCAAAACAGTAGTAAACTAACTTTTAATAATTTTTCTATAGAGCCCAATATTCCGTTGGTGTTTAGCATTAATGGTGATCGCGCTCATTCAATTCATGTTAAGGGACTCAATTGGAATAATGCTATTAAAAAAGATGAATTCTTATTTGGTGCAAAAACAAATAGTATCTCGTATCAACAATAAAACTACTTCATGAAAAAGTTTTCAATACTTTGTATCGTTCTTTTTGCAAATAGCTATTTTGCCTTTGCGCAAACTGAATCTATGGCAGCTAAGGTGGCGGCAACTGCTATGGCCACTTTATGGAAAGAGCAAGTTGGTGCAGATACCGCAAAGCCAACCAAATGGACCTATGATCAAGGGGTTGTTTTACTCGGTATTGAGCGCTTGTGGATACAAACGGCAAACCCTATCTATTTTTCTTACATGCAAAAAAGCATGGATTACTTTGTATCTGAAAATGGAGATATCAAATTTTATAAAGAGCAGGACTATAACATTGACAATATCTTATGTGGTCGAATTTTATTGACCCTTTATAATGTTACCGGTCAGGTAAAATATTACAAAGCAGCCAGTTTATTAAGGGGCCAATTAAAGGGTCAACCACGTACAAAAGAAGGTGGCTTTTGGCATAAAAAAGTATATCCCTATCAAATGTGGCTTGATGGATTATACATGGGTCAGCCATTTTATACCGCATTTGCAAAGCAGTTTAACGAACCTGAAGCTTTTGATGATATTGCCAATCAATTTATTTGGATGGAAGCGCATGCTAGAGATGCTAAAACCGGACTTCTATACCATGGCTGGGATGAAAGTAAAGAACAAAAATGGGCAAATCCTATAACCGGATGTTCTCCTCATTTTTGGGGCAGGGCCATGGGTTGGTATGAAATGGCACTTGTAGATGTGCTAGAAAATTTTCCGGCTACACACCCAAAAAGGGCAGATCTTGTAGCTATTTTAAAACGCCTGGTTGATGCCATTAAAAAAGTACAGGATCCTGCAACAGGGCTTTGGTACGACATTTTAAATTTACCCAATGAAAAGGGAAATTATTTGGAAGCCTCTGCAAGTGCCATGTTTGTTTGTGCAACTGCTAAAGCGGTGCGTTTAGGGTTTTTACCAGCCAGCTATTTAGCGGTTTCTAAAAAAGGATATGATGGTATTTTAAAAAGGTTTATTAAAACAGATGAAAAAGGCTACACCAATTTAGAAGGAACCGTTAGTGTGAGCGGGCTTGGAGGCAAACCTTATAGAGACGGGAGCTTTGCGTATTACATGTCTGAAAAAGTAATTGTAAACGATCCTAAAGGGGTGGGTGCTTTTATACAAGCCGCCAATGAAATGGAGTGGCATGCCGCAGCAAAAACGGGCAAGGGTCAGCTTTTTTTATTAGATGATTATTACAATGCCGAAAAGAAAAAAGATATTAAAGGGGTAGAATACGCATACCACTACAAGTGGCCTGAAATGTATAACAACGGTTTTTCTTTTTTAGGAAATGTAATTACTTCTAATGGACTCCGCACTGGCACACTATCCGAAGCGCCAGCAGCGAACAATTTAAAAAATGCTGCTATATACATGATTGTTGACGCAGACAATGTAGCAGACAATCCTACGCCCAATTACATGAATGAGAAAGATGCGCAGGAAATTTATAATTGGGTAAAAGCGGGTGGGGTCCTTGTTTTATTTCACAATGACAAACCCAACGCCGATTTTACTGCTATCAATAAGTTGTCAGATTTATTTGGCATTCATTTTAATGAGGATAGCCATAATAAAGTAGTGGGAACAGATTATGTGGGTGGGAAAATTGATGTACCTACTAGACATCAAATCCTTAAAAACGTGCAAACCATTTATCAGAAAGAAGTTTGTTCTATCACAGTTAAGGCGCCTGCCAAATCAATGCTAACTAAAGGAGATTTGATTGTTTTTGCAACAGCCAAAATAGGAAAGGGAACTGTTTTTGCAACCGGCGATCCTTGGCTTTACAACGAATATACCGATGGCCGAAAACTTCCTACTATGTATCAAAACGCACAGGCTGCTAACGATTTAGTAAAATGGTTGACATCTCAAATCCCAGTAAAAAAATAATACATTGAAAAAAACGGGCTTATATTTTCTTGCTTTTATAGTTGCGATTATTGTACAATTCAATGGTGCAGCACTATATGCGCAAGCTAAAAACAAGCCAATGATAGTGGTAGATCAGCGCGGTGGCGCAGATTTTGTTTCCATACAAGACGCCTTAAATAGTTTACCAGATGCTGCGAGTGCGCCACGAATCATTTATATTAAAGCAGGCGTCTATAAAGAGAAATTATTTGTAGAAAAAAACTTTGTAAGTTTAGTAGGAGAGGATAAAAACACAACCATCCTAACTATTTCACTTGCCAGAGATATTTGGCGCTGCGAAAATGATGATGATTGGGGTGTTGCTACCATCAACTTAAAATCGAATGATATTGTACTGGAAAATTTAACCATTACCAATACCTATGGTTTTGAAAATCAAAATAATCCCGAGCCTGCACATATCAATTGCCTTAAAGACACGGTAAAACCGGTTAAAGAAGTTAGAAATAATGGGCATCAAATGGCACTTCGTAGTTTTACAACCACACGTTTGGTTGCTAAAAACTGCATTTTTAGAGCCTATGGTGGAGATACCGTGAGTCCTTGGAATACCGAAGATGGTTTCTTTTATTTCAAAGATTGTATCATGGAAGGTGGGGTGGATTTTTATTGTCCAAGGGGTTGGGCCTGGGCTCAAAACTGCACTTTTATTGCGCACGGAAATACTGCAGCAATTTGGCATGATGGCTCTAAATATGAAGATTCAAAAACAGTACTTGTAAATTGTGTATTTACTGGTGATCCTGGGTTTAAATTGGGCCGGTACCATAGGGATGCACAGTTTTATATTATAAATGGAAGGTTTGCAAAAGAAATGGCCGATGCGCCTATTTATTTGAATCCATCCAATCCACAAAATGAAATTAAGTGGGGGCACCGCGTTTATTTTTACAATGCAGTTAAAGAAGGCCCTTCGTATTCATGGCTTGCAAATAATTTATCTACAGCTAAGGGGAATTTGAAACCAGAAAATATCACGCTTTCTTGGTTGTTTGGTGGTAAATGGATGCCCGATACAACGCATGTTGATCCAAAGATTTCATCGCAAAATGGAGGCATTGATTCGGTGGCAGAAAATATGCTTTTGTACCAGCGCGCTATTGGCGGTTGGCCAAAAGCGATCAATGACATTAAAGTTGATTATAAAAAAACGCTGACTCCCCAAGAGCGTAAAGCGGTTATAGCTGATTCGCTCAAAAATGATCCAACAATAGACAACAGCGCAACTACAAAAGAAATTAGATACCTCGTAACAGCCTATAAGAAAACAAACAACAACAAATATTTAAAAGCTGCCGAAAAAGGAATCGCCTACTTATTAAAGGCGCAATATCCAACCGGTGGTTGGCCACAGTATTATCCAGATTTTTCATCTTACCGTGGTCAAATCACCTACAATGACGACGCTATGGTAAATGTGTTAAACATCATGCAGGACATTGCGGAAGGTGCTAAAAACTTTGAAAATGTAAGTCCAACTTTTGTCCCAAGAGCCAAGGATGCAGTGGCGCTTGGTGTAGGGTGCATTTTAAGAACACAAATTAAAGTAGATGGCAAATTAACGGCATGGTGTGCACAGTATAACAGAAATACTTTGCAACCAGAAATGGCAAGAAAATTTGAATTGGCGTCTATAAGTGGACAGGAGTCGGTGGGTATTCTTAAATTCTTGATGCGTCAAAAAAATCCTTCATCAGATATTATTGCAGCAGTTGAAGCTGGTGTAAACTGGCTAGAGTCTGTAAAAATAAAAGGCTTTAAGTATGTAGATATTGATGCGCCAAGTGAACCAAATGGTAAAGACCGTGTGATATTGCCTGATACAAATAGTACCATTTGGGCAAGGTTTTATGAAATAGAAAGCAACAAGCCGTTTTTTAGCGGACGTGATAGTGATAAAAAATATGATCTACGTCAAATTGAAGTTGAGCGACGTACAGGATATGGTTGGTATGGAACTTGGCCAGCTACTTTATTACTTGTTGATTATCCTAAATGGCTTCAAAAAATAAATAAGATTAATTGATATATATGATGTTGAATAGAAAAACATATACAACAACCTTTAGTGATCATGTAGATGCTTTGTTTGCGCTACCTGAAAAAGTTGTACAGTTTGGCACTGGGGTGTTACTTCGCGGCTTGCCAGATTATTTTATTGATAAAGCAAATAAGCAAGGTTTATTTAATGGAAGGGTCGTGGTTGTAAAATCTACAGATCAAGGCGGTACGGATGCTTATGCAGCGCAAGATGGTTTATATACCATACTTGAAAAAGGAATAGAAAATGGCTCACCTATAGAACGCACAACCATTAATGCTTCTATTAGTAGGGTCGTATCTGCAAAAACAGAGTGGCAGTCTGTGCTTGATTGTGCCGCCAATCCTGATATTCAAATTATTATTTCAAATACAACTGAGGTAGGCATCACTCTTGTTGCTTCCGATGCGGCTTCTTTATTTCCAGAATCATTTCCAGGTAAACTCCTACATTTTTTAATGGAGCGTTACCGTGTCTTTAATGGCTCAACGGAATCTGGATTGGTTATTATTCCAACCGAACTTATCAGTGACAATGGAATCAAGCTAAAAGAAATTGTAATTGAATTAGCGAAATTAAAAGGTCTAGATGCCAAGTTTATTAATTGGGTTGATACCAACAATGATTTTTGTAGTTCATTGGTAGATTGTATTGTGCCTGGTAAATTACCTGCTATTGAGCAGGCCCAATTTGAACAAAAAGTAGGCTATCAGGATAGTCTAGCAATTATGTCGGAGCCATACCGGTTATGGGCCATCGAAACGTCAAGTAAAAAAACAGCATCTATTTTATCTTTTGCGGCTGCTGATGCAAGGGTAATTTTGGCGCCAAGCATTAATAAGTACAAAGAAATAAAATTACGCTTACTCAATGCTACCCATTCGCTTTGTTGTGGGGTTGCCATTTTAAGCGAATTTTTAACAGTGCGAGATGCCTTAAACGACGATGCATTTAAATCTTTTTTAACTTCTATGTTATTAGATGAAATTGTTCCGCTCGTAGCAGAAGGCGATATTACCATGGAAGAGGCGCGCAGTTTTGCAATGCAGGTCATTGACCGTTTTTCAAATCAAAGCATAGAGCATTTGTGGGTAAATATAGCCGTGCAATACACTGCTAAAATGCAAATGCGCGTAGTGCCTTTAGTAGATAAATATGTGAAGCAACATGGCAAAGCCCCAATGCTAATATCATTTGGCTTTGCAGCTTTTTTATTGTTTATGAAATCTAAAAATGACGCCGACGCTCTAGATGCATGTGCTTCTAAAACTACAATGGTAGCATCTGAAATTTTTAATAAACAAGTAT
Source organism: Bacteroidota bacterium (assembly GCA_041179065.1). Taxonomy (GTDB): domain Bacteria; phylum Bacteroidota; class Bacteroidia; order Chitinophagales; family Chitinophagaceae; genus Sediminibacterium. The sequence goes on from JBEGUD010000127.1 coordinate 10,692, forward strand.
TTGATTGTATTGATAAAATGGAAGCTAGTTCTATTAAAGAAGTACTCGTTTCTATGTTGAATAAATAAGGATATGACAAAACAGAATTATAAGGTAATTAAGGTTCATCCAAACGATAATGTAATTGTTGCGCTAGAAGATATTCCAGCAGGCGCAATTATAGTATATGAAAATGAAACTTATCAGATAGTAGATGACATAGCGGCAAAGCATAAATTTTACCAGTCTAATATGCAGCCTGGTGATGCCGTTACTATGTATGGCGTACTTGTAGGGAAAGTTCAAATGCCTGTTACAGCGGGTATGCGCATGTCCACAACTAATTTACATCATGCTGCAGAGCCCTATGCATTTAGGCCCTATAATTACACTTGGACACCGCCTAATGTTGATGCTTATAAAAACAAAACATTTTTAGGCTATCACCGTTCTGATGGAACAGTGGGTACCGCTAATTATTGGTTATTTATTCCTACTGTATTTTGCGAAAACAGAAATTTAGATGTTATACGAGAGGCGCTTCACAACGAGCTTGGCTATGCGGTAACGCACAAGTATAAATCATTTACAAAACAGTTGTTGGCTGCGTATGAAGCAGGCGAACCGGTACAAAATTTTAACGCAACCGAACTATCGGCAACTCAAAAAGAAGCCCGTGTTTTTAAAAATATTGACGGCGTAAAATTTCTAAATCATCAGGGTGGATGTGGTGGTACAAGGGGTGATGCTGCCATCTTAAGCAAGCTGCTTGCTGCTTATGCCGATCATCCAAATGTGGCAGGTATAACAGTATTAAGTTTGGGTTGTCAAAATTTGCAATTGCAAGATTTAGAAAATGATATTAAACTACGCAATCCAGATTTTGATAAGCCGCTATATATTTTTGAACAGCAAAATGCTGGGACTGAAGAAGATTTAATTTATGGCGCTATCAAAAAAACATTTGAAGGGCTTATTGAGGCAAATAAAATACAGAGGAAACCAGCAGGGCTTGATAAATTAACCGTTGGCGTAAAGTGTGGTGGTAGTGATGGATTTAGTGGCATCTCTGCAAACCCAGCGGTTGGGTATTGTAGTGATTTACTCGTGGCACTTGGCGCCAAAGTATTATTAGCAGAATTTCCGGAATTATGTGGTGTAGAGCAGGAGCTCATTGACCGTACCGTAAATCCGGATGCTGCACACAAGTTTATTAAACTTATGGGTGCCTATAGTGCAGCTGCCATTGCTGCTGGTTCTGGGTTTCACATGAACCCTTCTCCAGGAAATATTAAAGATGGGCTCATTACAGACGCTATCAAGTCTGCGGGGGCGGCAAAAAAAGGGGGATCATCTCCAGTAGTTGATGTGCTTGATTATACCGAGCCTGCCACCAAGCCCGGACTCAATTTAGTGTGCACGCCAGGTAATGATGTAGAAGCTACCACTGGTAAGGCGGCTAGTGGGGCAACGCTCATTTTGTTTACGACCGGACTTGGTACCCCAACAGGTAATCCTGTTTGTCCTACCATCAAAGTGTCTACCAATGCTGCCTTAACAAAGCGCATGAATGATATTATTGATATTGATACCAGCCCCATCATTGCTGGAGAAAAAACAATTCCAGAAATGGGGGAAATGATTTTAGATTATTGTATAAAAGCAGCAAGTGGTGAAATTACACCAAAGGCGGTATTATTAAACCAAGACGATTTTATTCCATGGAAACGTGGAGTGAGTTTATAATTTAAATTAGAAAGAGATGGGTAAGTTATTTATGGGTGAAGATTTTTTGTTGCAAACAAAAACAGCGGAGTTATTATATAATGAATACGCTAAACAAATGCCAATTATCGATTATCATTGTCATTTGTCACCACAGCAAATTGCCGAGGATATTAAGTTCGAGAACATAACCCAGGCTTGGTTATACGGCGATCATTACAAGTGGAGAGCCATGCGAACAAGTGGTGTTGATGAATCTTATTGCACGGGTAATAAATCTGATTATGAAAAGTTTGAAAAGTGGGCAGCTACGGTGCCTTACACTATGCGAAATCCGCTCTATCATTGGACACATTTAGAGTTAAGAAGATATTTTGGCATCCATGAAATTCTAGATCCAAGTTCTGCAAAGTCTATTTACGAAAATGCAAGTGCGCAAATTCAAACAGATGCTTTTAGTATCAAAAACCTGATACGTAAAATGAATGTGAAAGTCATTTGTACAACAGATGATCCTATCGATTCATTAGAATACCATAAAACGCTATCTGAGAGTGATTTTGAGGTAAAAATCAAGCCTGCTTTTAGGCCTGATAAAGCCATGGAAGTTGTTAGCGCTGCTAACTTTATTGCCTATATAAAAAAATTAGAGGCAATCACCAATTTGTCTGTTTCTACTTTTAATGATTATTTATTTGCACTTCAAAACCGCCACGACTTTTTTGCTTCGATGGGTTGCTCGGTGAGTGATCATGGACTAGAAGAAATTTATGTAGAAGATTTTACGGGTCAGGAAATTGAAACCATATTTTCAAAAGTGTATGGCGGCAAAGAGTTAAACTTATTAGAGCAGCGTAAGTTTAAAAGCTGCATGTTGCTTCATTTTGCAGAATGGGATTGGGAAAAAGGTTGGGTGCAACAATATCATTTAGGTGCACTACGAAACAACAATTCACGGATGCTCTCTAAGTTAGGTCCTGATACAGGATGGGATAGTATTGGTGATTTTTCTCAAGCAGCAGCACTTTCTAAATTTTTAAATAAGCTAGATAGTGAAGATAAGTTGGCCAAAACCATCATCTATAATTTAAACCCTGCCGACAACGAACTCATGGCCTCAATGATTGGCAATTTTAATGACGGATCGGTAGCTGGTAAAATACAGTTTGGTAGTGGTTGGTGGTTTTTAGACCAAAAAGATGGTATTATAAAACAACTAAATGCACTAAGTAATATGGGACTCGTGAGTAGGTTTGTGGGTATGCTTACAGACTCTAGAAGTTTTTTATCATTTCCTAGGCACGAATATTTTAGACGCATATTGTGTAATTTATTTGGTGATGAAATTGAAAATGGTGAATTACCAAACGATACAAAGTGGGTAGGGCAAATTATCCAAGACATTTGTTACAACAATGCCAATGATTATTTTGGGTGGAATAACAAATAATCTACTTTTTTATTTCATTTCATATTATCTTGTAAGTCAAACGGGTAAGTCATTTGTATGAAAAAAGTATTTTGTTTTGGTGAGATTTTGCTTCGTATGTCGCCCGTATTAGACCAGGCCTGGATTAATAGTGCAAGTATGCCTGTTCATATTGGTGGCGCAGAACTCAATGTGGCAAAGGCTTTGGCGGGATGGGAACAACCCGTTACGTATATGTCTGCAATGCCGGACAATTATTTATCCAAAGAAATTACAGCTTCCATTGCCGCTTGCAATATCGGTGTAGAAGCGATGCAATTTTGTGGAGACAGAATGGGTATTTATTTTTTACCACAAGGTGCCGATCTAAAAAATGCCGGTGTTATTTATGACCGCGCACATGCTTCATTTTCAACTGCTTTATTCCCGGGAAAAATAAATTGGGATACTTTACTCGAAGGTTCTGATTGGTTTCATTTTAGTGCAATTAGTCCTGCATTAAATGAACAGGCTGCGGCTGTATGTTTAGATGTATTAAAAGCTGCAAAACGACTAGGTCTTACTATTTCTGTCGATTTAAATTACCGAGCTAAACTCTGGAAGTATGGAAAACAGCCTGCACAGGTGATGCCAGAACTGGTGTCATATGCAAATGTTATTATGGGAAATATTTGGAGCGCTCGAGATTTGCTCGGAATAGAAGTGCCCAAGGGAGTAGAAGCCGCGATTACCAAAGAGGACTTTGCAGCTTGTGCAAAAGAAACGGCGGCTGTATTGTTTGCACAAAATTCAAATTGTAAAGTTGTAGCCAATACGTTTAGGTTTACCCCCGATAACGCTGGTGTCGATTATTATGCAACGCTTGATACAATTAGTGAACAAGCGGTATCGGTTAGCTTTCAGGCAAATTCGGTGGTAGACAAAGTGGGGAGTGGAGATTGTTTTATGGCGGGCCTTATTTATGGTATTCATAATGGGCATGATTACACCGAAACGATAAATTATGCCGCTTCGGCAGCTTTTGGTAAATTGCAAGAGCTCGGTGATAGTACCAAGCAAACAATTGAGCAAATTAAATCAAGGTATTAAATGGAAAGAGAAGCCATTCTTATAAGCCAAATAAAAGCAGAAGGCGTTTTGCCTTTGTATTATCATGATGATGTTACAGTTTGCGAAGGCGTTCTTCGTGCCTTATACAATGGGGGCGTTAGATGTGTTGAGTTTACCAACAGAGGCCCTCAAGCACTTGCTAATTTTACGCATTTGGTTTCCTTAAAATCAACAATGCCTGGTTTGATACTTGGTATTGGAACTATTAAAACGCCACAAGATGCAAGCGCTTTTATTGAAGCTGGTGCAGACTTTTTAATTAGCCCATGTTTTGACGCAAGCGTTGCGGATGTTGCATACATGCATAAAGTTTTATGGATTCCAGGTTGTATGACCCCTACCGAAATTCATGTAGCACAAAAATCGGGTGCTACACTCGTAAAACTTTTTCCGGGCAATGTATTAGGTCCTGGGTTTGTAGACGCTATCAAAACCTTATTTACTGGGGTTGATTTTTTAGTAACGGGTGGCGT
>JBEGUD010000128.1:0-2883 GCA_041179065.1 Bacteroidota bacterium
CCAACAAAAATGCCCCGCTACGCGGGGCATTTTGCATTTTATAAAAAATTTCTCGAACCTTATTTTTTTAAGTTAGGATGCGGTGCACTTGTTGCGCCGTTACCTGCTTCGGTGGTACCAAATAGGGTAACAATAAGTTCGTTACCTACGGCGCCAGCGTTATAAATAAAACGGCTTTCAGAAACACCTTGCTTTTCAGTTAAGTATTTAACCACGGTATTAACGCGGTCCCAACTTAATTGCTGTGCAGACTTTGACGTATAGCCATAACCAGATACACGGATATTACAATTTGGATTGGCATTTATTTTAGCAGCAACAGCAGCTAATGTTTCTGTAGCTTCTTTAGAAAGCTTGGCTTTATTTTTATCAAAAACAATGGTAGACAATTCACCTATTTCGCAAAGTGATCCGCCATTTGTTTTTAAGTTACTCACCATTTCTTTTACTTCTTTGCAACATGCTGGCTCTGGACAAGTACCTACGCCGTCATTGTTAACTGGGAAGCAAGACTGAAGTGTGATAAGCTCTTTGTCTTTGTAATCAGGAACACCATCACCATCTGTGTCTTTTGCACGGCCGTGTGCATCAACAGCAACACCTGCTGGTGTATTTGGCTCTAGGTCAAACTGATCTGTTACGCCATCATTGTCTACGTCAGGTAATTTAACCTTTGGTAGTTTCATGTGCTTAGGCGCATTGATTTCTTGGTATAAATAGTTGTTAGGGTTAAGCCACCAAAGCGGTGCTACTTTTCTAGAACGGTCACCAATATTAATGTTAATTCTAGCACTTGTTTGTCCTAAATAATCATTGCTATTGCCTGCTTTTACAGCATCTAAATAATCATATCCTGAAGCAGAAAAAGTAAAGCGTTGTTCTAGACCTACACTGATAACATCACTTAGTTTAAATGAGATACCACCACCAGCACTAAAGCTATTGTAGATAGCATATGATTGTCTATTATTAATGGTAGCCCCTAAACCGGTGGTTAACAAACCTTCTTCACTATCAGGAAGTCCAGCACCATAAAAAATACGGTAACCACCTGCCTGAGCACCAGCCTGCGCTGTTTTGTACATTACTTTAGAACCAGTAAGGCTATAACCTGCCAAAACATACACATTTGTTTTAGGGTTGGCTCTGTAATAGCTTAGTGAATTAAGCGATGCGATTACATCGAAACCTAACTGACGTGTTTTTGTTTTAAACGGCACTCTGTTTTGAGTAAGCTGGTAAGTATTTGGCTCACCAGAACTATTTAAATCGGCAATACTTGCACGTAATGAAAAAGTATGGTTAAGGGCTTTTCTTACAGATACAGATCCACCAAATCCTGCTTTAGATGCAACATCTGCAGACATGGTTGCAACGCCCAAACCAAAACCTAGCTCCCACTGACTGCGTGGCTGAGGCGGGTAAGGAAATACGTTATTGATAAACTCATTACGTTGTGGTTGTTTTTTAACAGCCACTTTTGAAGAATCTCTCCAATCCCATCCAAAATCCGTTTGTGCGAACCCAACGGTGCTAACTAGGAGTGCTAGTGCGCCCATTAAAACATTTTTCATGCTTGCCATAACTTATAGATTAATTATAATACAAAATTACTCTAAATAACATAGAACCAAGAACTATCTATGCTTTAGACAATGTTAAAAGTATAAATACTAGGATAAATACACTATCAAGAGCCTTCAGATGCGAATTTCGCTGCTTTTAGTTCGTTTATTTCTGCCCAATCCTGTCTATATTGCAACCCATTAAGCAATGGAATTAGCCAAAAAAGTAATATCAAAAGAATTAGACCTGTTTGAGGTTCACTTTAGGGAAGCCGTGAAAAGCAGGGTTGCGCTCCTAGACCGCATCATGCAGTACATCGTACGCCGAAAAGGAAAGCAGCTTCGCCCGATGTTTGTATTGCTCAGTGCTAAATTAGGTGGCGAAGTCAACGACGCATCTTACCGCGCTGCTTCATTGGTAGAACTATTACATACTGCCACACTGGTACATGACGACGTAGTGGATGAAGCGAACGAACGCAGGGGCTTTTTTTCAATCAATGCTTTATGGAAAAATAAAATTGCCGTTTTAGTGGGCGATTATTTGTTGTCTAAAGGGCTACTTCTTTCATTAGACAACAAAGACCACCGCGTACTTCAAATACTTTCTAACGCCGTAAGACTTATGAGCGAAGGGGAATTGTTACAGTTAGAAAAATCGCGTAAACTTAATTTAGACGAAAAAATATATTACGAAATCATTGGCGGCAAAACAGCGTCGTTACTTGCATCATCATGTGCAGCGGGCGCTTCTACCACTTTTGAAAACGAAGACGCCATTGAAAAAATGGAACGCTTTGGAGAAAAAGTAGGTATGGCTTTTCAAATCAAAGACGACTTATTTGATTACAGCAGTGAAGCCATTGGAAAGCCAACGGGTAATGATATCAAAGAAAAGAAATTAACCCTACCGCTTATTTATACGCTCAATAACTGTGATGCAGCGCTGCGTAAAAAAATAATCTACATTATCAAAAATCAAAATACCCAAAAAGATAAAGTTGATTTTGTACTTGACGCCGTTACAAATTTTGGTGGCATTACCTATGCAACAAATAAAATGTTTGCATACAGAGACGAAGCCCTAGAAATACTCCACAGCTTTCCTGCATCCGAAGTGCGTGAAGCCCTAGAAGAACTTGTAAGGTATACAACCGATAGAAAATACTAATGGAAAAAAGGTGGACGATAGTAGCATCCGATGCAGTAAAAACGGAGGCCTTACAAGCCGCCCTGAATATCAACAAAACCATTTGTAGTATTTTGGTAGCAAGAGGCTTAGAAACTTTTGAAGCTTCTAAAAATTTTTACAGACCAC
>JBEGUD010000129.1:0-3342 GCA_041179065.1 Bacteroidota bacterium
AAAATCCAGACCTCGTTTCTCAACTATTTATAGTTCATGGCGACTATGAAGTGCAGCAAGATTTTGCTAAGAGGCTCGAGCGTAAAGGGTTTAAGGAAGTGATTATTCCAGAGATGCACCAGACGGTTGCGTTAATTTAATGGGTTATATTTTACCAAACCATTTGTACCTGTTTTTTGCAATCCAGCGGTACATGGTATCTCTCCATTTTTTTGGTATGATATACCCGGCCACTAATAATTTATAGGGGAACGATAAGTGTTGAGCTAATTGTAAAATCGCATCTGATTCTATAAATACTTTATCATTTACAATCAATATAATTGAATTGACTTCTTCTAAGTTAGGGTGAGCAGCTAATATTTCCTGCCCCTGGGTGCTTTGCAAAGCAATTTGTTTTATTTTTTGCTGCGGGTCTCCCTTTGTAACAAATTTGATACTACTATTGCATAATTTGCATCCACTATCAAAAAGTAGTACCATTTTTTCCATTGCCAAAAGTAAGTTACAATGTTTACAGATCCTCAAATAATTATTAATAACGATGGTGAAGCGGTATATTATCCATTGGTATTTGATACGGTTGAGGCTCAAAAATTGGTAACGGAACTACACCAAAATATTGAGTGGCAACATGATGAGGTAATTATGTTTGGAAAGCATATTACAACCAAACGAAAAGTGGCATGGTATGCTGGCGAGGGTATCAGTTATACCTATGCGGGTAAACGAAAAGACCCCTTGCCCTGGACACCACTTTTGTTGTCCATTAAAGAAAAAGTAGAAAAGCAAACGGGTGCAACCTACAATGCTTGTTTGTTAAATCTATACCATGCAGGTGACGAGGGCATGTCTTGGCACCGCGATAATGAAAAAGAAATTGTACCAGAAAGTTCCATTGCTTCTGTAAGTTTTGGAGCCCCCCGAAAGTTTGCATTTAAACATGCTGCTACTGCGCAAAAAATAGAACTTATGCTAGACGCTGGTTCTGTGCTTGATATGCGTGGGCCTATTCAGCAACACTGGTATCATGCATTACCGCCAAGTAAAAAAATAAAGGACCTGCGGGTAAATTTGACCTTTAGATTGTTAATAAAATAGCAACATTTTGCGCTTCTTTGTTTGGGCTTAGTATTATATTTAAAATATTAATACAAGCCAATATGAAAAAATTATTCAGCCTTTTCTTGTTCGTAGCTTTTGCACTAAGTAGTGTAGCACAAACATCCATCTCTAAAGACGCCCGTATGCAGTGGTGGCGTGATGCTAGATTTGGTATGTTTATTCACTGGGGAATTTATGCAGTTCCTGCAGGTGAATATAAAGGTGATAAAAATCATGCCGAGTGGATTATGAATACTGCTAATATTCCAATTCCAGAATATGAAAAATATGCAGCATCATTTAATCCAACTTCATTTAATGCAGACAGTTGGGTAGCCATGGCCAAAGATGCAGGTATGAAATACATAGTCATCACTTCTAAGCACCATGATGGATTTTGTTTGTGGGATAGTAAAGTGTCTGATTATGATGTAATGGATAAAACGCCATTTAAGCGTGACATCATGAAAGAATTAAGTGAGGCTTGTAAAAAATATGGCGTGGTGTTTTGTATGTACCATTCAATTATGGATTGGCACCATCCGCTCGAAAATAAAAATGACATTAACAGGTATAACCAGGAGTATTTGCGTCCTTGTTTAGAGGAGCTTGTTACAAAGTATGACCCTGGTGTACTTTGGTTTGATGGTGAGTGGGTAGACGAGTGGACCAAACCAAAAGGTGATTCTTTATACAATTGGCTGTTAACGCTAAAACCTAATTTGATTATCAATAACCGTGTTAGCAAGGGCCGTAATGGCATGCAGGGTATGAATAAAGATGATGCAGCTGGTGATTTTGGAACCCCAGAGCAGGAAATATTAACCGAAAAAACCACCGAAGATTGGGAGAGTTGCATGACCATGAACGATCATTGGGGCTTTAATAAAAATGACAATAATTTTAAAACGAGCAACCAGCTCATTTGGAATTTAGTAGACATTGCTTCTAAGGGGGGTAATTATTTATTAAATATCGGGCCAACAGCTGCCGGATTGTTTCCAGATTCAAGCGTACTTCGTTTAAAAGAAATTGGCGAATGGATGCGTATTAATGGAGCAGCCGTTTATGGTGCAAAAACCTGGGATAGTTTTGGTGAAGGCGCTAACATCAGGTATGCAACAAGTAAAGAAGGTAAGCTGTTTGTGTATCTAAATGGATGGCCTAAAGCAAGCGTTACGCTTAAAAAAATTAAGCCAACTCCTGGAACTAAAATAATACTTAATGGATTTGAGGCACCACTTGAGTGGCGTCAAACAGAAGAAGGGCTGGTTATTTTCTTTCCTGCGGCGCCTCCAAGTAATCCAGGACGCGCAGGTGTGTATGTGCTTAATTTAGAAGGTTCAGCGCAGTCGCTAGCGACTGCGCCACAAATAGGCAACCCCGATGAAGCAAAATTAAAATCTAAAGTCGTTTCAGGTGTGTCTGAGCGTGTTGCCATTAGTAGTATCGAAAGTGGTGCAACAATCCGCTTTACAACGGATGGCACGGAGCCTAATTTAGGTTCGGCGGTATATGCTTCTCCTATTTTAGTAACCAAAAGCGGCCTATTAAAAGCAGTAAGTTATGTGCCTGGTAAAATGCCAAGTGAAACGTCGGAACTTACCATTGTTAAAGGGAAACATGCCTTAACGCTTGCGCCAAATTATGCCAATCAGTACAGTGCCATGGGGCCGGTAAGTTTAGTAGATGGTATTAAGGGTAACGCAAAAGACTTTCATAAAAACTGGTTGGGATTTGAGCAAAAAAATTTAGAAGCGGTTATAGATTTAGGAACTGCGAAGTCTATCAATAAAGTATCTGGTTCTTTTTTAAAAAGACATAGCGAATGGATTTTTTTACCAAAACAATTTGTTGTGTACACATCGGTGGATGGTAAAAAATATCAGCTACTAACTGCACAAAAAGTAGCAGCACCAAAAAGCGCAGAAACTGCTGACGTTGTAAAAATTAGCGCCACAAAAAAAGCGAAGGCTCGCTATGTAAAAGTAGTTGCAACAAGTACGGGTGTTTGTCCTAGCTGGCATGCTGGTAATGGCGGAAAAGCTTGGCTTTTTTGTGATGAAATTACAGTTGAATAAATTTGTTAGAGCTCTATGTGCCTACGGCACATAGAGCTTGGCTTGTAATTTTTTTTGCAAATCCGTACTAAGTTTAGATAGCAGGTCATACCCAGTTGCTTTTTCAATGGCGTCCACTGTTGTTATATACTTTTTCCAGTCGGTATCAAGGTTGTTT
>JBEGUD010000130.1:0-5897 GCA_041179065.1 Bacteroidota bacterium
CCAAAAACAGTAATACATGGATCTAAAAAGTGTAGCGTTCTGAATCCTTTAATAAACTGGGTAAAAATCTGCCAAGCAAACACTAGCTCATTAATACGTGGCTTGGGGCCATCTAAATACACAAACTCTTTTGCCGGTATAATTCTTTCAGTATTTTCCATAATTGATGTTACAATGATAACGAATGGCCTGTAATAAAATTGTTAATAATAGAAGACAGGTTGTAATTTAGCCATCCATGAAAAGACTGATCTACATATGCCTGCTTATCCTTGCTGGTTACTCGGCGCCTGCTCAAAATAAGGTAATAGTAGAGGCCATCAGAAGCTTTTCTATGTTTGGTCCGAGCATGTATTATTTAGAGGATACCGCTGTTCAATTGGGTATCAAGAACAAACTTTCGGTAATACTTAATAAATATTACAACCTATCCTTTTCCAATCAAACGCTACACATAGAAAATTACACAAGCACAGAAGCATTAAAAAATAATGTTGGAAAATTTAGTAGTACTGATACGAGCACTTGGCATTTATTTATAGAAGTTTACGAATATGATCCCATTAGTTTTTTAACAGGATCTGCGCTTGAAGCACCCGATAGTACAATCATATCAGCTGCATCAAGCATATTTCAAATAAGTTGTATTCTCACAAATGGGTTTCAAGAAATCATCAGCAACCAAACTGTTTTTGCGGCAATAAGTAATGCCGAAACGGCAGGATTTGGAATTCGACCTAAAAATATTTTTTTAACGAAAAAAAGCTTCGCGTCGGTTATACAAGTAGGCCTGCAAATGGCACTCAATCCAGACAATGAAACCTTGGTAGCAGATATCAAAGCACCAGCGGTATATTATGCCGATAATTTTATGATGGGTCACATAAAAAACACATCAAAAATACTAGTTAACCCCATTAAAGACAGCTGGAATTTTAGCTTACTAGGCAATCAAGAAGTAGTACGAATGGGCGAACAACTCTTTGATGAAATTTGGGTGAAACGAAAGTTAGTTGATAGCTCTGCGTCACCACTCCTTCTTAAAAAAATAAAAGAAACAGGCAATACCGCTAGTTCCGATTTTATTTTTTTGAGACAGGAATGCCGAGACGTTTACCAAGACAAAAATTATACCATAAAAATTGCAACAGAGATAGACCCGTATAGCACTGCATCAAGTAAAAAAGAACTATTTTCTGATTACTTATCAGGCGAAGTACACCTCATGTTAGAAGGAAAAGATACAGTAGCCATTTTTGGTATCAATAAAAATGTAGGAGATCCCTACAAACAAGTTTATTTGGATAAAACCACCAATGGCATGGATAGTAGTTCCATTGCCAAAGTGAGTAAAAAAGAATTTCCATTTCAAGTAGGATATGATTATCAATTAACTGGAAAAATAAGAGGAGAGCGGTTTACCGTACAAAGTTTTTGGAACCATGAAATGAAAGAAATGTATCTGAACAATAAACTCGTTGGTATTGTTAATGGGAAAACAGATCCAGAAAATTTTGTCATTGATAATGATTTAAGTAATGCGTCTATCATTAAAGAATTATTACTTATTGCTTACAATAAATTTTTATTATAAATGCGCGTTATTTCCTACAATGTAAATGGCATTAGAGCCACTATCAAAAAAGGTTTTGTTGAGTGGCTGCAAACAAATCCCGCAGACATTATTTGTTTGCAAGAAACCAAGGCTAATAAAGAAGACGTTGATACCACTGAAATTGAAAAATTAGGTTATGCGTGCTATTGGTTTTCGGCACAAAAAAAAGGATATAGTGGCGTTGCCATTTTTACAAAAATTAAACCGGACAATGTGGTATATGGCACTAGTATTGAACAATCCGATTTTGAAGGAAGGGTAATCCGTGCAGACTTTGGTGATATCAGTATTGTTAATGCTTATTTTCCATCGGGCACGAGTGGTGATGAAAGACAAAATTATAAATACCAGTGGCTCACCGAATTTGAAAACTATTTGGCTTCACTTCGCAAAAAAAGACCCCAACTTATTGTAGTAGGAGATTATAATATTGCACATCAGGAAATTGACATTCATGACCCAAAAGGCAATAAAAAAAGCTCTGGGTTTTTACCAGAAGAACGCGCCTGGATGACTGCGTTTTTGGAAAATGGGTGGGTAGACACTTACAGGCACCTAAACCCAGATGTAGTAGGCGGTTACACCTGGTGGAGCCAACGCTTCCCAACGGTGCGTTTACAAAACAAGGGCTGGCGTATCGATTACATCGCCGTAACAGATGCACTATCTAGTGCCTTAAAAAGCGCCTCTATTTTCCCAGACGTAAAACACAGTGACCACTGCCCTATTTTTGTAGAATTAAGCCTAAAAAAGGGCAAATAACCCATATAATACCTTCCTACCATGTTGATTTACAACGTCACTACAAAAATTGACCCCTCTATTCACGAAAAATGGGTGGGCTGGATGAAAGAGCAACATATACCGGCCGTGATGCAAACAGGGTGCTTTACCCATTATCATTTTGTGCGCGTTTTAGATATCGATGATAGTGACGGACCCACGTATGCAGTTCAATATTTTATAGAAAATAGGGAACAATATGACACCTATATCGAAACATACGCTTCGGCGCTAAGACAAGACAGCATGCGGCTTTGGGGCCAATTAATGATTGGTTTTAGGTCATTAATGGCAGTTGTGAATTGAGTGTGGATAGATTTTAAAAATGATTTTGGTAATCACAAATCTTCATTATATTGTTCTAGAACCCTTACAGGCATTGAATTGTAGGCCATGTAGCCTGAAACCCTTTACAGTAAAGGCTTTTAGCATTTTCCGATGGTTTATTTATACAAGTAGCATTTATCAAAAAAGCCTGTAATCCCTTTGCTTAAAGGATTTGAAGCGACCCTCAAAATTTGTTTTTCAATAAAAAAATTTTGAGGATAGGGAAAAGCGGATAAATTTGTTTTGTTATTCAAACAACTAAAAAAATCATTTATGAACAAAGCAGAATTAATCGCGCAACTTGCTGAAGATGCTGGTATCACTAAAGTACAAGCTAACGCTGCGTTAGACTCTTTCGTAGACACTGTTACTAAAACACTTAAAAAAGGTGATAAAGTAACTTTAGTAGGTTTCGGTACTTTCTCAGTTTCTAAGCGTGCAGCTCGTACGGGCCGTAACCCACAAACTGGTGAAGCAATCAAAATCAAAGCTAAAAAAGTTGCTCGCTTTAAAGCAGGTAAAGAATTAAGCAGCAAAGTTTAATTTTTGCTTACAAAAAGAATTGAACCCCGCTTTCGCGGGGTTTTTCTATTTTTGCAGTTCAAGATTGTTCATTTAAAAAATTAAACCATGGGTAGAGGTGATAAAAAAACCGCTAAAGGCAAGAGATTCAAAGGTTCATTTGGAAAAAGCCGACCAGCTAAAGTAGCTGTTGTAAAAACTGCAAAAGCTGCTGCTAAAGCATAAAAAATAATAAACCCCCAAATTTGGGGGTTTATTATTTTAAGAAACTATACTTTTTGTTTTGCAGCGATTTCTGTTAAAGCTGATATTAATTTATCAAGGTCGTCAAGCCTTGTATATACATGCGGCGTTATTCTTACGCAACTGATATTTTCCCAAACAATACCTACCGTATGAATTTTATAACCCGTATAAAGTGCGCTATCAAGTGCGGCGGGTGTCATGCCATCAATGGTTACACCACAAATACCACAGGCATATTTATCTTTTAAAGAGGTATGAATTTTTACACCCGGAATTTGAGCCGCTTTTGTAGCCCAATAATTTTTTAAATAGCGCACCCTTTCTTCTTTTCTTTTTGAACCAATAGCCATGTGAAAATTTACGGCTTCCCCTATTCCTTGTTCTATTGGAAAGCTTCTAGTACCAAGGGTTTCAAACTTTCTAATATCATTACTAAGTGGCTTATCATTACAAAGTAGTGGCCAAATTTTTTCTATTTTATTGGCATGAATCCAAAGCATACCACTCCCAATAGGTGCCGATAAAAATTTATGCAAACTGGTACCAAAATAATCGCATTCTAAATCCGAAATTTTAAAATCGAGCAGGCCAAAAGAATGTGCGCCGTCCACTATCACTTCAATGCCGCGCGCATGTGCCATCGACGCAATTTTTTTAACGGGCATGATTTGTCCTACCCAATTTATAATGTGGGTAATATGAATAAGTTTGGTGCGTGGTGTAATTGCTTTTTCAAAAGCGGCTACAATGGTATTATCATCTTCGATCGGAAAATCAAAACTAAGTTGCGTGTATACAATCCCATCACGAAGGGCGCGCTGACGGTAGGCCTGAATCATGTTGGGATAATCCTGCTTGGTACCAATAACCTCATCGCCAGCTTTAAATGGATAGCCAAAAATGACCGTATTTAATGCCTCTGTTGCATTGCGGTTAATGGCAATTTCATTGGGAGAACAGCCAGCTAATGTGGCCAGTTTATAACGAACAGGCTCCCTTCCCTGGTCCAAAATACGCCACATATAGTAAGACGGAGCCTCGTTGGAGAGCTGATTAAAGCGCTCTACAGCTTCTTGCACCACCCTAGGAGAAGGACTTACACCCCCATTATTGAGGTTCACCATATTGGGGTTTACCGTATAAGCCTGCTGAATGACAGACCAATAATCTTCATCGGCGGCAAGCTCTTGAGGGGTTAATCCCCCGGCTTTTTGATATGCTTTTTCCCAATCTGCGGCCCAGGCCTGTTGCAAAAGACTCGGCGCACTAAAGGCTGCGGTTAAGCCAGCTATTTTTTGGATAAACTTTCTACGTTCTGTCACTGTTATTGTATTGATAAAGTAAGTTAAGAAAATTTCTTACGCAATTATTCAATTAACTTTGTGCTCCAGATTGAACTAGATGAAACAGAAAACCCTCCGCATCCTTTTTTTTATAACAACAAGCTGCTTGCTCGTGTTATTATCAACTAGCGCAGAAGCGCAGTGTTCTATTTGTACCAAAACGGCTTCTCAATTAGGCGATGGTCCTGCAAAAGCACTCAATGGCGCTATCTTGTATTTAGCTGGAGCACCACTTGCTATTATGGGTTATATTGGTTGGCGCTGGTGGAAAACAGAAAAACAATTTAACGCCTCCGAAAAGCAAACAAAAACGAATGCTTAATGGCCGCTAATAATGGGAGCCTTCTTTTTTTATAATAAAAAAGATCTTTCCTGTTTTTCAGCATAAACAAAAACAGGCCCGAACTGGTTCCGTTTTTAAGCATTTGACTCCAATGTTTTGCAAAATCAATAAAAAATATTTTGTCTTTTTCAGACAAAGAAGCAATTTGAACAAACGCTTGCAAATGCGTTCTCAACATAGTGCGGTAACTGTTCCGTAGTTCTTTTGAAGATGCATTTTTTGCAATTGTTACATTGTTATCATGCGCCCGTTGGTACACAAGAATTTCATCGAGGTATTGTAAACCACCACTCGTTACCGCTTGTAAGGCCAACCACCAATCATAATAAACGGCACTTGGAATTGGCAGGGCTTTTTCAAGCAAACTTTTTCGGATGATGAGTGCATGTCCACTTACCGTATTGTACATCGCTAATTTTCTAACATCGGTACCGGCAACATGCCTACTGCTTTTATTTTTTATAGGATGAATAGGAATGTCTTTTGTGAATCGAACCGAGTCACAATAAATAGCAGCGGCATCTGAAGTAAAAGCCGCCATCATTTTTTCAATTTTTTGAAGGTGCCAAATATCATCTTGATCTGATATGGCGATGTAATCATGCTTCGCTATTTGTAAGGCGCTTTCAAAATTTGAAGTGAAGCCAATATTGAACCTGTTTTGAGAAAGTGAAATTCGGCTATCGCGCGCTGCCGCGCGCTCTACCACTGCCATGGT
>JBEGUD010000131.1:0-2706 GCA_041179065.1 Bacteroidota bacterium
CTATTTTAGCTGCGCGCGCTGCTTTACTTTGCTTAGCAACTGCACTATTAAATGAAGCAATCATTTCAAATAGTACCGCTGTAGTTACAAGATCATTGGGTTTTATTTTTTCAGAAAAACGAATTGGCACGAGCGCTTGTAAGCCAGCACTAATTTCAGCAAACGTGATTAGTGAATCTGGTTTAAAATATGTTTTATTGGCCCAACCTACAGACTTTCCAATGCCCTTAATAATACCCCAAGAACCAACCCACTGAACGGCCTTAAAAGCGCCATCCGTGTGCTTTACATCGGAATAAGGCATGAGGTATACGTTTTCAGTTAAAAGCACTTTTTGAACCGCCGTAACTGAAACGTCTTGCACATTCATATTTTGTTGTAACGACACGGCAGCTAGCGCACCAGCAGCCTGCCCTGTTAATAAAACCACAGGTTGCAATCTGGTGGTTCCATTGGCGATATTACTAACACTAATTCCTTTTTCACAAACCACCAATCCTTGTGTATTTTCTGGAATTAAAGCGCCTAATGGAATATTAAATGAGGGTACTGATGGAAATGGAATAGGTGGTACTTTACCGTTGTAACGCGCATGGTGATGATCTACCGGATAATCGCCCACAGAAATTCCAGTACGGTATAAATTATAATTAAACGGCTTAGCAATATGATCAATATTCAAACGCACTTTCCCTTTTAACCTACGGCCCTCTCTATTATAAGGCATGAAGGCCATGCCTTCATTTACTTCATCTGTAGCGAAACCAATTTGTGGTTGCTTTAATTCTGTTTGTAAAAAATAAATGAAACCTAATGTAAAATTTTTGGCAGCGGTATAATACGCTTCTCTTTCGATGGGCTTTTTTTCTACGACATTGATATAATAATCGTTACCAAATGCTGGCCAGTTAAGCATATACTTTAAAGAACCATCCGTTGTTTTTACGCGACCATACTCGAGTACTTTTTGCGTACCTAAACTATACGGCTTTGCATTACAAGGAGCATCTGCGGTAGAACAATAGTAAGCAAGTGCATTGTAGCCTGCTGGCATAGCAATTGTTTTATTGGCACCCTTTCCGTAATCTTTTAAAACGGCAGCCCAGGTTAAATCTTGAATCACATCTGATTTGCCAGGTGCAATTTTTTCGCCACTTTGGGTGCTGTCTTCGGTACCTAAATCATAAGCAGCCCCTGCGCCCGCATATACATCGCCTAAATCGGTGGCGTCTATCACACGCTTTGCGTAGACGGTTAATTTTTGACCACGCACATTTTCAAACACCGCACCTTTAATGGTATTGCCTTCCATGATGGCTTTATCAAAATACCAATGATAGTATACTTTCATGTTAGGCTGTGCCTGCACCCATGCTTTAAAAATACTATCAGCTACATGGGGCTCGAAACAAGTTTCGCTCACCCAACCTGTAAACAAATTAGTAGACTTATAATGTTTGTAGAGTGCTTGTCTAAAACTTTCCCAGATACCACTGCGTAATTCGTGGTTACCATCGGTACAACTAACTGCCGCCGCAGAAAGCATACCGCCAAGCCAGGGTGTATGTTCTACCACAACGGTGTTCGCACCCATCTTTGCAGTTTGCAAAGCGGCGGCAATACCACCCGTTGTTCCACCCACTACGAGTACATCGGTGTATACAGGTTTGTCCTGCGCTTTACTTGCAGGAGCAAGTAGCACAAATAAAAGTGCAAATAAAATTGGACGCATATTATATCAACTAAAATGGAAGATCGTCTGACTCATTCATGTCACCTGCAGCAGGTGCACTAGATTGTCCACCATAAGAAGGGGCGCTTTGCGGAGCACTACCACCTTCGCTAGGCTTTGCGCCAAGTAGTTGAACCGATGCAACACGCACAGAAAGTGTAGCCCCATTTCTACCATCTTGTGTGGTATAGGTTCTAACATCTGGTGTTCCTTCTACATATACTTGAGTGCCTTTTTTTAGATACGGCGCAATACCTGTTCTATCTGTCCAATACGCACAATCAACCCAAGTGGTTTTATCTTTTTGATTGCCTTGTGCATCTTTATATCTTTCTGTGTGTGCTACTGTAAAGTTGATTACGTTTTTGCCATTTACATTGTTTAAAACGGCGTCCTTTCCTAAATTTCCAATCGCTAATAATTTTATCATGTCTATTGTGTTTTGGGTAAATATCGGTAAAATGGATAAAAGAGTGAAATTTCGCTTTTCGTAAGGTGTAAATCATGTGAAATACACGGATTTTAGGCATTTAGCCCCCGATTAGCTTAATTTTGCACCTGAAAAGGAATTCTATGAGCCGGAAAGGAAAAGTATTGGTAGCCATGAGCGGCGGTATTGATAGTACCGTAGCTGCACTTATGCTCCATAACGAAGGCTATGAAGTGATTGGCATTACCATGAAAACATGGGATTATGCAACCAGTGGAAGCACGAGCACCAAAGAAACAGGCTGCTGCAATATTGATTCTTTTAATGATGCTAGACAAGCAGCCGTACAAAATGGATTCCCGCATTTTATTTTAGATATCAGAGATGAGTTTGGTGATTTTGTGGTTGAAAATTTTGTGGAAGAATATTTAGCAGGTCGTACCCCAAACCCCTGCGTGATGTGTAACACGCATATTAAATGGCGTGCACTTTTAAAAAGAGCCAATGCACTTGAATGCGATTTTATTGCAACGGGTCATTACGC
>JBEGUD010000132.1:0-4341 GCA_041179065.1 Bacteroidota bacterium
GAAAACCAAAACCAGGTAATTTAACACTGAACTCAAATACCCCTGAAAAAGTTAGAACCGAATTAAAAAATATGGGTTACAAACTAAGTTTTGATCCAAGAAGTAGTGGTCCTATCAATGCAATATTTTTTGATTGGAAGCATGGAAGCCTTTGGGGTGGAAGCTCTAACAATGGTGAAGACTATGGCATAGGATGGTAGAAATTCAATGATTATCAGGTATTTATACAATAAATTTTAGTTGAGTATAAATACATGGGCACTTTATTATTTCCTTTTTCTACTTTTATCGGACCGATACAAAATAACCCCCGCTAAACCAATTAGCTAAAAAATACTAAAAAAATTAGTTTATTTAACAAAGGGGTGTTATCTTTGTTATCTATTAGCACGTAACAAGTAAAAACAACCATATGAGTAACACTGAAAAATTAAAGGCGCTAAAATTAACAATCGACAAAATAGACAAAGACTATGGTAAAGGTTCTGTCATGATGATGAACGAACGTAGCCAAGAGCCCATGGAA
The DNA here is from genome assembly GCA_041179065.1 of Bacteroidota bacterium. Lineage (GTDB taxonomy): Bacteria > Bacteroidota > Bacteroidia > Chitinophagales > Chitinophagaceae > Sediminibacterium. The sequence continues at coordinate 527 of JBEGUD010000132.1, forward strand.
GTAATTTCAACTGGTTCTATAGGACTTGATAGCGCACTAGGTATAGGTGGTTTACCAAAAGGTAGAATTATTGAAATTTATGGTCCAGAATCTTCTGGTAAAACAACCGTAGCTATCCATGTAATTGCCGAAGCGCAAAAAAAGGGTGGTATGTGTGCCATTATCGATGCGGAACACGCATTTGATAGTGCATATGCTAAAAAATTAGGCGTAGACGTAGATAGCTTACTCGTTTCTCAACCAGATTATGGTGAGCAAGCACTAGAAATTGCCGACCGTTTAATATTATCAGGTGCACTAGACGTAGTTGTTATTGACTCGGTAGCAGCACTTGTTCCAAAAAGTGAACTAGAAGGTGAAATGGGTGATTCTAAAATGGGATTACACGCAAGACTTATGAGCCAAGCGCTTCGTAAGCTTACAGCTACTATTAATAAAACAGGAACCGTTTGTATTTTCATCAACCAGTTACGTGAAAAAATTGGCGTTATGTTTGGTAACCCTGAAACAACAACCGGTGGTAACGCTTTAAAATTCTATGCTTCTGTAAGATTAGATATCAGAAGAATGACACAAATTAAAGATGGTGATGCAGCGGTTGGTAACCACGTTAAGGTTAAGGTTGTAAAAAATAAAGTAGCACCTCCTTTTAGAGCCGCTGAATTTGATATCATTTTTGGAGAAGGTATCAGTAAACTAGGAGAAATTATAGATATGGGTGTAGAGCTTGGCATCGTTCAAAAAAGCGGTAGCTGGTTTAGCTATGACACCAATAAACTAGGTCAAGGTAGAGAGTCTGTAAAAACACTTTTACATGATAATCCAGAATTAGCCAACGAAATTGAGGCTAAAATTAGAGCCAAGGTTATAGAGGCAAGAACGGCTGCCGCAGAAGCCTAAACAAAATAAAATATGGGTTATTTGATGGGTTAGTAATAATAAAAATAGCCGTCCTTTATAAAGGGGCGGCTATTTTGTTTATTTTACAAAAAATAACAGTCTTGCTATACCGCATTTTACTTTTTTTGATACGCATCGCGCTCAAAATATTTTGTGTATCAATAAAAGTGCACAACAAAAAAGCGCTTTTCCAAAAAGGGCCTTTATTAATTGTTGCCAATCACCCCGATTCTTTTTTTGATGCACTTGTAATAGCAGCAAATTGTAAATTTCCGCTTTCGTTTTTAGCTAGAGGAGATGTGTTTACAAAGCCTTGGCATAATTTTTTACTTCGCTCACTTAATATGATGCCCGTTTACAGACAAAGAGAGGGTAAAGAACACTTATACAAAAATCAAAATAGTTTTGATGCAAGTGTAGAAGTATTAAAAAATGGAGGCATTCTATTAATTTTCATAGAAGGCACCTGTTTAAATAAAAATGAAATTCAACCCTTCAAAAAAGGAGCAGCCAGAATATTACAACAGGCGGTGGCCCAGGGTGTAAGCCCATCTGTGCTTCCAGCGGTTATTACCTACAATGGTTTTAAGCATTTTGGCAAAAAAGTATTTTTGATGTTAGGATCTGCTGTGCCAGCCACCACGTTTTTTACATCAAACACAGATCAGCAAAACGAAGCAACCCAGCGAAATAATTTTAACAACCATGTGATGGAACAAATGACTTCACTTTTTAAAGAACCACCATCCAAAAAATACAAACGCCCTCTTTATTTATTTCCAATCATTGGCATTGCTTGGTTTTGGCACGCCCCATTATTTGTTTCTATAAAAACATTTGTAGCACATAAAACAAAGGGAACCGTATTTTATGATTCGGTTTTATTTGCAGTACTACTATTTGTTTATCCGCTCTATTTGATATTATTATTAATCTTTTTAAACGCCATTGGTTTATCAAATTGGATAAATACTTTTATCATCACCGCACATCCCTTACTCGCTATCATTTACACCCAATCAAAAAAATAAATTAACTACCTTTCTGCCTTAATAGAACCGCACATGAAAAACATTAAAAAATTAGGTCCGCGAAAAAGAATAGCACTTGTGGCGCATGACAACAAAAAATCTGATTTAATGGCGTGGGTAGAACACAACAGAGAAGTATTATCCAAACACGAACTCATTGCTACGGGCACTACCGGAAAAATTATTGAAGAAAAAATTGATAGACCCGTTAAAAAATTAATGAGCGGCCCCATGGGTGGAGATCAGCAAATTGGCGCCATGATTGCATCTGGCGAAATAGACATGATGTTTTTTTTCTGGGATCCCATGGAGGCGCAACCACACGACAGCGATGTTAAAGCACTATTAAGGCTCTGTGTACTTTGGAATATCCCTATGGCTTGTGATAGAGCCACTGCCGATTTTGTGATTACATCACCATTTATGAATGGCGACTATGATGCTACGGTTCCTGATTATAGCGGTTATTTAAACAGGAAGATTGTAAAGTAGGATGCAAAAAATAAATATCAGGAACTGGCAAATTAGTGATGCTCAAGCGCTTGCCGCAGTGGCCAACAATAGAAACGTTTGGAACAGCATTAGAAATGAATTTCCAAGTCCTTACACGGTGATGGATGCGCTTGCTTGGATTAAGCACGCCAATGATGAAAAGCCCGTGGCTAATTTTGCGATTGAAATAGGAAACCTTGTGGCTGGAAATATCAGTTGCACTTGGCACAAAGATGTATATGCTAAAACGGTAGAGCTCGGATATTTTATTGGCGAAAACTATTGGGGAAAAGGTATTGCAACAGCTGCGGTAGCACTCATGCTTGATGCCATCAAAAAAAACAAAGAGATTGTGCGTATTGAAGCAAAAATATTTGGAGGCAACGGCGCTTCGGCACGTGTGCTAGAAAAAAATAATTTTGTGTTAGAGGGCACTAGAAAAAATGCAATTTATAAAAACGGCGTAATCGCCGACGAACAGGTATGGGTTTATTTAATAGCATAAATAATAAATATAATTTCCGATGGCACTGCAATGCATTACTACTATGCTTTATAGCCTTGGTGCTATTTTCCTGCACACAAAAAAAGTATGCCAATCCGCGCATACAAATTGAAACCAAGTACGGTATTATTGTGGCCGAACTATATCCTAGCAAAGCCCCTCAAACCTGCGCTGCTATTTTATCTTATGTAGATTCTGGTTTTTATGAAGACGCTTCTTTTTACCGCGTATTAAACGTAACGAACCAACCTTCTAACGCCCCTAAAACCGAAATTTTGCAGGGCGGACTTTGGAAAACAAATTACATGAAGCTCTATGAAATGAAGGGTATTCCGCACGAACCCACTTCTAAAACAGGAATTAAACACACCGATGGTGTTTTATCATTGGCGCGCAATGTGCCAGGCACCGCTAATGCCGAATTTTTTATTTGCATCGGTAATCAACCTGGTCTCGACGAAGGCGGTGAAAACGTAGAAGATAAACTAGGTTATGCTGCTTTTGGAAAAGTAATAAAGGGCATGTCTGTGGTTCGTAAAATATATATGTTAAACGATCACGAACAAATGCTCACGCCACCTGTTGCTATTTATAACATTACTAGAAAATAACGCGAATGCCTTTTACAATTCAAGCACCTTATACACCAGCAGGTGATCAGCCCTCGGCTATTGATCAGCTCACAAAAGGCGTGCTTGAAAACGAGCAATACCAAACACTACTCGGTGTAACGGGAAGTGGTAAAACATTTACCATTGCCAATGTTATTCAAAATACACAACGTCCAACACTGGTGCTCACGCACAACAAAACCCTTGTGGCACAGCTATATGGTGAGTTCAAACAGTTTTTTCCGGACAACGCTGTAGGATATTTTGTTAGCTATT
>JBEGUD010000133.1:0-14938 GCA_041179065.1 Bacteroidota bacterium
ATTTAATGATTTTAAAATTACTAAAATCAAATAGACGAATGCCCGTTAATTTTTCGAAGTAATACAAGATGCGGTCTTTGAAAGAAAAGTTTTTTCGATTGGTATCAATTTCAATTTTCCAGTTTTGTCTAGCAATACGAGGCTGCATAACAATAGGATGCGTACCCGTAAATTTTTCGAGTGAATCGTAAGCCGTAAAATCCCAGTGCTGGTTGTCTTTTAAAATTTCGGCGAGCTCTGCATCCGAATGCCAAAGTGCACTAAAGTTTTGTACTTTTTTTGCCATTTGCGCAGGACTTTTTACCCATCCATAATGATAAACACTTGCTGCTACTTGCTTTACATCAATTTTAGTAGTGCCTTTTCTAAATCCTTGTGCATCTTTGTAAGCGCTTATTTCTTTTTTATTTCTAATAACGCGCACTTCTTTATTGTACCATTTTCTGCTATCACCCACATAATCATACGTACCATAAAAATGTACATAATCAAAAAGTAGTCCTTCTACGCGGGTATCGTTCTTATATTGTTCGCATGCCGCTTTTATAGCAGCATGGTATTTTTCATGCACCACTTCATCGCCCTGAATATAAAAAGCCCAGGTACTGTTTGGATCTATAAGTGCAAACGCTTTATTGGTTTCTACCGCAAGTACAGCGCCGCCTTTTCTTAAATTAGGATCCCACTCCGATTCGTAAATTTTTATTTTTGAATCACCGATCGAGCGCATGAGTCCAAGGGTATCGTCTTCAGATTTTCCGACAAGTACAATCATCTCGTCTACCACAGGTAAAATAGAAGTAATCGCTTCCACAATGGGATAGTCATTGATTACTGCATTTTTAATAATGGTAAAGCCACTAATTTTCATGGCTACAAAGTAACCGTGAAATTGCAGGCTATCCAAGTAAATAGTGCAGCAAGCTAGACAAAAGCATTATTTTTGAACCCGGTACCCACCAATGCTTCATTTATGGAAAGAACCCTCTGCTTTGATTTTGGTAATAGCCGTCTTAAATGTGCTGTTTTTGAAGGTCGAGACCTACAACAAACCATTCATTTAACCGATGATTCGGTGGAAACCATTGAGGAAGTGCTGGAAAACCACCACCCTACTAAAATTATTTTATCCTCTGTGATCAAGCACCGAGAGGGTCTAGAGACGCAGTTAGGTGCTGCTGCCAAATTTCATATGCTTGGTCATGCCAGCAAACTACCCATTACCACGCCGGTTGGGAAGCCAGAAACCATTGGGGCCGACAGGCTAGCCATTTGTTCGGCGGCTGTAGACCTATTTGGAGGCCAGCACAACCTAGCCATTGCCCTAGGAACCTGCATTACCTACAATTTTACCAATAAATACCACGAATTTTTAGGGGGGAGCATTTCGCCGGGTATGAACATGCGCTTTAGGGCTATGCACGAGCAAACCGCCCTTTTACCCCTTATTGAGGCCCAAAACCAGTTCCCACTAGTAGGATATGACACCAAAACCAACCTCCTTTCGGGGGTAATACTGGGTATGGCCAAAGAAATTGATGGTATTATTGAGGCTTACGCCGAAAAATACAGCAACTTTAACGTGCTCTTAACCGGGGGGGATATGCCTTATTTTGTACCACACTTAAAAAACAGGATATTTGCCGACCCTAACTTAATATTTAAAGGCCTTTATGCGATCAGTGAGTTTAATAATGGGTAGGTTTTTCCTACCAATGCTAATTACCGGATGTTTCTTTTTGAATGCGAAGGCACAAGAAAATTCTCCTTTTACAAGGTATGGTCTCGGTGATGTATCACCTGGAAGCCATTCTATTAGTAGATCGATGGGTGGCCTTACCGCAGCTTACGCAGATGGTCAGGTAAACAATGTTGGACAAGCCATCAATTTTGGCAATCCAGCTACCTATGGAAGTTTTTTTATGGTGTCTTATGATTTAGGTTTAACCATCGATTCTAGAACTTTAAGAAGTGCAAATCCTTCCGATAAATTTACTTCTAATAATTTTTATCCAACCTATGTTGCCTTTGGTGCACCCATCAAAAGCAAAAAAAACTTAGGCTTTGCTTTTGGATTAAGACCTGCGAGTAAAATAAATTATTCGGTGGTTGAACGTTCAAGAATTGCCAACGATAGTTTGGGTACTGTTTACGAAGGAAGCGGCGGGCTCAACCAACTTTTTATTGGCTTAGGAAAAAAATGGAAAGGTTTTAGTGTTGGATTTAATACCGGATATAATTTTGGACGAAGAGAAATTTCAACTAAAAAAACTTTTTTAAACGATACCGTTTTTTACTATCAATCTAACTCTGCATCGATTAGTAATTTTAGTGGTGCTTTTTTAAATACAGGATTTCAATATGATTTTGTGGTTGCCCAGTCTGTTAATAGCTTAACGAAGGTAACCAATAAATACTGGGTGAGACTTGGTGCAACAGCTACCATGAGTCAGCAATTAAAAGCGACACAAACCACTACCAGAGAGACTTTCACGCAATCACAAACGGGTGATATCACAATCGATAGTATTTATAAGGTTGTTGATTTACCAGGTACTATAGAAATTCCTGCAACCTATACGGCTGGCATTACATTACATAAAACAGCAAGTAACAATAGAGGTTTATTTGAACTTTGGTCACTTGGTGCCGAATACACAAGTACGCAGTGGACTAAATACAGATACTACAATCAATCAGATAAACTAGTAGATAGTTGGCAGTTTAGAGTAGGTGCTCAGTTTTGTCCTGACCCTGTTGCCGGTAGAAATTATTGGAGTAATGTAAATTACCGTGCTGGATTTTTTGTAGGTGAAGATTATGTAAATCCGGATGGCAATGGTTTAAAACAATTTGGATTTTCGATGGGTATGGGCCTTCCCATAAAAAAATGGAACGCTTATGACAGACAGTTTACCGTTCTTAATACTACGGTGCAGTTTGGTAAAAGAGGATCTAACGTAAATAATTTTACTGAGAGCTATGCTCAATTTACAATTGGCTTTAGTTTAAGTGACCTTTGGTTCCAGAAACGTAAATATGATTAATCATAACGCACATAAAATTTGTAATCTAGCAGCCATATTTTTTGGCTGCTTTTTTATGCTTGCTTGCGAAAATGATGTGAACGTTGTAAAAGAATTGGGTGCTAAAACAACAAGCATCGAAGAAGGCATTCAAATAGAAAGTTACCTCAGCAACGAAGGAAAAATAAGTGCTAAATTAACGGCGCCACTGCTGCTAAGGTACCAAGGCGACAGCGCCCGAAAAGCAGAATTTCCAAAATCATTACACGTAGATTTTTTTGATGATAGCCTCAAATTAGAGAGTAAACTTGACGCCAAATACGGCCGATACCTCGAAAATGACCGAAAAGTCTACCTCAGAGACAGTGTTGTAGTGTTTAATTTAAAAGGAGACACCCTATTTTGCAAAGAACTCTATTGGGACCAAGGTACCGAACAGTTTTTTACCGATAAAGAGGTAACGCTGGTGCAAACCTACCCTTACAAGCAAAAAGGAAAGTATGCCAATGGGTTTACTTCCAACCAAAATCTTACAAATATTGTTTTCTTTACAGTATTACCTGGTAGCTATGCCGTTTTACCAGATAGCGTATTATCAAAATAATTTTTGAATTAAAATTGAGATCATGGAATATAGAAGAATGGGCCGCACCGGTTTACAACTCAGTGCCTTAAGTTTAGGAAGTTGGGTAACCTTTCACAAACAAATTGAAGACAATACCGCCGACACTTTAATGGGCATGGCCTATGATGCGGGCATCAATTTTTTTGACAACGCAGAAGGTTATGCATTTGGTGAAAGTGAAAAAATGATGGGTCGTGTACTACAACAAAAAAAATGGGACCGTACCTCGTATACCCTTTCTTCTAAAGTATTTTTTGGATGGAGAACCAACAATAAACCCAATCAAACTGGACTTAGTCGCAAACACATCATAGAAGCCTGCCACGAGGCTTTGGGGCGTTTGCAAACAGATTATTTAGACCTCTATTTTTGTCACAGACCCGATCAAAATGTGCCCATCGAAGAAGTGGTTTGGACGATGCATAATTTAATTACACAGGGTAAAGTATTGTACTGGGGAACATCGCAGTGGAGTGCTGCAGAAATTATGGAAGCACACCGTGTTGCAGATCAGCATCATTTAATTGGACCTACTGTAGAACAGCCGCAATACAATATGTTTGAGCGTTTTAAAATGGAGCAGGATTTTTTACCGGTGTTTAAAAACAAAGGTTTAGGAACTACCATTTGGAGCCCACTAGGTGCTGGTTTTTTAACGGGTAAATACAATGAAGGGATCCCTACAGATAGTAGATTATCCTTAGAAGGTTTTGACTGGCTTAAAGAACGTTGGGTACAAGAGGGAAAAATAGAAAAAGTAAAAAGTTTGAGCGTATTAGCCGCCGAACTAGGCATTAGCATGGCAGCACTAGCTATTGCGTGGACCCTCAAAAATCCAAATGTAACCACCACTATTTTGGGAGCGACCAAAGCCACTCAATTAATGGAAAACCTGAAAGCCTTAGATGCTCAAAAACTACTAAATACAGAGGTTTTAGCGCGCATCGATAGCATTTTAGGCAATAAGCCATTTCTGGATTTAGCATAATATTCTATGTATATTTACGTTTGTCTATAAGACTATGGCAGATCAACTTTATACCATTATTTGGATTGTAGTATCCCTTATTTTAATTGGCTTTTTTGCTGGTTACGAAATCGCTTTTATTAGTGCCAACAGGCTTAGTATTGAGCTCAAAAAAAAGCAAGGACTTAGAAGTGGCATCATCCTCTCTAATTTTATGGAGAGCCCGGCAAAATTTATTGGGACTTGTTTAATTGGACTCAATATTGTGCTGGTTGTTTACGGCCTTTTATTTACTTCCTTTTTAAAAGGCATTGCATGGAATCCACTGGAAGTAGAAAACGAATATCTGAAACTTGTTATTGATACCATCATCTCTACTTTTGTTGTACTTGTTTTTGGAGAATTTATTCCGAAGGCTATTTTTAAAGCACGCAACGATAAATTAATTGCATTTTTTGCACCTGTTGCAGATTTTTTTCATAGGTTACTACAACCCCTTGCTAGTGTTTTTGTTGCTATTGCGCAGTGGATATTGACCTATATTTTTAATGTACGTGTGAACAATAAAAATGAAGCTTTTAGCAAAGTAGATCTCGAACACTTTTTTCAACAAACCAAAGATCAGGACGAAGAAAATCAAGAATTAAATACCGAACTTTTTGAAAATGCGCTAAGCCTTCCGCTCGTGAAAATCAGACAGTGCCTGGTTCCTAGAACGGAGATAGAGGGTGCTGATATCCATACGAGCATTGAAGCATTAAAACAACAATTTATAAAAACACAGCTGAGCAAGCTGGTGATTTATGATGATAGTGTAGATTCTATTTTAGGATACGTACATCAAATTGATTTGTTTAAAAGACCTGCAACCATACAAGAAATTTTACATCCCATTATTGCAGTTCCTGAAAGTATGTCTGCCACTGATCTGATCAATAAATTTACCAAAGAGCGTAAAAGTATTGCTTGGGTCGTAGATGAGTTTGGTGGAACAGCTGGTATTGTAACCATGGAAGATGTACTTGAAGAAATTTTTGGTGAAATTAGAGACGAATACGACGTAGAAGAATTTGTAGAAAAACAACTCGCAGCCGACGAATTTATTTTTAGTGGTCGACTAGAATTAGACTACCTCAAAGAAAAATACGAATTGGATTTTCCTGAAAATGAATCCGAAACACTCAGTGGTTATATCATCAATAAACATGAAGCTATTCCAAAACAAAAAGCAACCATCATTGTAGACCATTACCAAATTGATGTTTTAACGGTTAGCGACACAAGAATTGAGATGGTAAAACTTAAAATCTTGCGCTAGAAACCCTAACTTTAGCCTCCCAAAAGGTCCCACAAATGGCATTATTTAATAGAAATAGAGGCGAAGAGAAGGCCGAAATGACTTTTATAGACCACCTAGAAGAACTGCGTCAGCATATTATTAGGTCTGTGATTGCTATTTTGGTGATGGCGGCCATCATATTCATTTACAGAGATTGGGTTTTTGATAATGTCATAACCGGCCCTATCAACCCCGATTTTATTAGCTACCGTTTACTTTGTGACTTTAGCCATTGGGCACATATGGGTGACGCGCTTTGCATGCCTCCGGTAAATATTAACATGCAAACAACCACATTTGGTGGTCAATTTTTAAGCAGTATTTCTTTAGCGCTTATTGGTGGTATACTAATTGCCTTTCCGTATATATTTTGGGAATTTTGGCGCTTTATTAAGCCGGCATTAAAAGACAAAGAACTAAAAAATACCCGTTTTATTATTTTTTGGGTTTCGTTTTTCTTTTTTACAGGTGCGGCGTTTGGTTATTTTTTACTAGGGCCATTCACCTTTAACTTTTTAGGAAGTTTCACACTTGGCACAAAGGGCGTACTTGAAACAAGACCTACGCTCACCGATTATTTAGACAACTTAACCAATCTCATACTTGGATGCGGTATTGCATTTGAGCTTCCTGTTCTCGCATATATACTTACTAAAATTGGACTTATCACGCCCGTTTATTTAAGAAAAATTCGCAAATATGCAGTGGTGGTAATTTTATTGGCAGCTGCCGTAATTACCCCAAGTCCCGACTGGATGAGCCAGCTCATTGTATTTCTTCCCTTGTTTGCTCTTTATGAATTAAGTATTTTAGTAGCTGCAAGGGTAACCAAGCAAAGAGTTAAGGAAGACGAAGAAGAGTGGAGTTAATCACATATCTTTCAAGCTAGTTAAATAATTTACATTATGAGTTTTGTTTTTGACGCATCTAAACCTATTGCTATTGGATCGGACCATGCTGGCTTCGAATACAAAGAAGCGATAAAAAAATGGTTGGTACACAAGGGTTATCAGGTAAAGGATTTTGGCACCCCATCTCTAGATTCTGTAGACTACCCCGACTATGCGCATCCAACGGCAGCGAGCGTAGCGAGCGGTGAAAGTACTTTTGGTATTTTAATTTGCGGAAGCGCTAATGGTGTTGCCATGACGGCTAATAAGCACCAATCCATTAGGGCTGCACTATGCTGGCAAACAGATGTAGCCGCTCTCACAAGACAACACAACGATGCCAATGTTATTTGTATCCCTGCAAGATTTGTTGCATTAGCACTTGCCGAACAAATGATTGAAGTATTTATGGAAACTGCTTTTGAAGGCGGTAGACATGCGGGTCGTGTTGGAAAAATTTCATGTTCTTAATTAATCAATAAAATCCTCTTATGAAAAAATTGATCTGGATCTTTTTTCCTTTGATGAGTACGCTTGCGTTTGCGCAAAAAGCGGATGACCTCACCAAATTTGGAAAAGTAATTACAGTTAATGGTCTAAAAGACAAACTTACTATTTTGGCAAGCGCTGAAATGGAAGGTCGTGAAACAGCTACACCCGGACAAAAGCGTGCAGCTGCTTATATCGAAAATGAATTTAAAAGAATGGGCTTACAGCCAGGTAATGGTGATAGCTACCAACAATTGTATCCCGTATACCAAGATGCACTCACTGAAAAAAAATTAGTAGTGAATGGTAAGAACATGGACTGGGACAAAGACTTTAATTTTTCTATGCAAACCATTGCAAGTGGTAATTTTAACTTTACCAATATTGTATTTGCGGGATATGGTATTGTAGATTCTGCTAAAGGCATTAACGACTATGCGAACCTTGATGTAAAAGGAAAAGTGGTAGTAGTTGTTGAAGGTTCAAGTGCCGGTATGCCTACCATGGGTGCTGGTGGAAGCCGCGCTATGAATGCGAACCCAGCTTCTCCTGCCGCAAAAATGCGCGCAGCAAGTGCTAAAGGTGCAACTGGATTACTTTTTGTTTCTGCCGATTTTCCTAAAAGAATGGCTACTCAAGTAAAAGGTGGTATGTACCTCAAAAAAAATAATACACCTGGATTTTTAATGGTGAATATTTCTGCAGCTGTTGCAAGTTCTTTACTAGGTAACACAACCACTTTAAGTTTAAGTGATATTGCTGCTACCACTAAAGGTTCTTACAGCTCAGCCTTACAAATTGTTGCTACTAAAACAACTGAAAATTTAGAAAGCAGCAACGTTATTGGTATCATTCCAGGAACCGATAAAAAAGACGAGTACTTGTATTTAACAGGTCACTACGATCACCTAGGTAAAAGAGGTGATGTGATTTACTATGGTGCCGATGATGATGGTTCTGGTACTGTAGGTGTTATGCAAATGGCAGAAGCTTTTGCAGCTGCTGCTAAAAAAGGAAAGTACCCACGCAGAACAGTTGTATTTATGGCTGTAAGTGGTGAAGAAAAAGGGCTTTGGGGTTCTGAATACTACTCAGAGCACCCGCTTTATCCAATGGATAAAACAACTGCCGATTTAAATACAGATATGATTGGCCGAGTAGATACAGAGCGCATGACCGCTGATTCATTAAATTATATTTATGTAATTGGTCATGACAAATTAAGTTCTGAATTACAAACCATCAATGAGGCTGCTAATAAAAAATCTGCTAACCTAGTACTTGATTATAAGTTTGATGATCCTAACGATAAGAATAGAATTTACTACCGTAGCGATCATTACAATTTTGCGAAAGTAGGTGTGCCTATTTTATTCTTTTATGATGGTATGCTTCAAGCAGACTACCACAAACCTACAGATACTGTAGATAAAATCAATTTCGAATTGATGCAAAAAAGAACCTTAATGGTATTCTACACTGCTTGCGAAATTGCAAACAGAGATGCGATGTTAAAAAGAGATATTCCTTTAACAATGCCAGCGCGATAAGCTTTTGAATTTAATATTTTAATGCCTCGGGAAACCGGGGCATTTTTTTTGCTTATGCATAAAAAAATCCCGGAGCAATTACTCCGGGATTAAATATCAAACAGATTTTTGCAGTTACTACTGTCCTAAAATGTAAGCGAAAATAAGCGGCACTACAATAGTAGCATCACTCTCTACAATAAATTTAGGCGTATTGATATCTAATTTACCCCAGGTAATTTTTTCGTTAGGAACCGCACCAGAGTAAGATCCGTAAGATGTTGTAGAATCACTGATCTGACAAAAATAACTCCAGAAAGGAACGTCATGCCATTCTAAATCTTGGTACATCATCGGCACTACACAAATTGGGAAATCACCAGCAATACCACCACCTACTTGGAAAAATCCGACACCCTTTCCACCGCTATTAGCACGGTACCATTCGGTAAGCATGATCATATATTCGATACCGTTTTTTACAGTGCTCGCTTTTAATTCGTTTTTAATCACATAAGATGCAAAGATATTTCCGGTGGTACTGTCTTCCCATCCTGGTACAACAATTGGAATATTCTTTTTAGCAGCAGCCACAATCCAGCTATCCTTTGGATCAATTTCGTAATACTGCTCTAGCTCTCCACTTAACACTACTTGGTATAAAAATTCATGCGGAAAGTAACGCTCCCCTTTTGCTTCTGCATCTTTCCAGAACTTCACAATATGCTTTTGCAAACGACGAAACGCTTCTTCTTCTGGAATACAAGTATCGGTTACACGGTTGTAGTGGTTCTCTAATAAATCCCACTCGTCTTGTGGTGTTAAGTCTCTATAATTTGGCACACGCTTGTAATGGCTATGGGCTACTAAATTCATCACGTCTTCTTCAAGGTTAGCGCCTGTACAGCTAATGATGGCAATTTTGTCTTGACGAATCATTTCGGCGAGGCTAATACCTAATTCGGCAGTACTCATGGCACCCGCTAAACTCACGAGCATTTTTCCGCCTTCTAATAAATGGGTTTCATAACCTTTTGCAGCATCCACTAATGCAGCTGCATTAAAATGGCGATATTGATGTTCAATAAACTGGGAAACAGGGCCTTTTGTCATGGTATTTAATTTGTGAGGGCAAAAGTAATTTTTTTAACCGGTTTTCTTTGTTGAAATTTGGACTATGAGAGCCATTTTTTTAGCCCTAGCGATGGTAGCGAGCATTTTGGTGAGCGCCCAACAAAAACCCTCCGATTTAGATAAGTCCCCCATGGACATGAGTTATTGGCCTGCTAACTTTCCCATGCTTAAATTAAGCGGTAAAGCCAGCGGTGAACCGAAAGCAAGAGTCATTTATGGAAGACCACAAAAAAATGGCCGCCCTTTATTTGGTGATATTGTACAGTACAATAACATCTGGAGACTTGGCGCCAACGAAGCCACAGAAATTGAATTTTTTGTGCCTGTAAAAATTGCCGGAAAAATAGTGCCCAAGGGTCGCTATACCCTCTATGGTATCCCAAATGAAAATAGTTGGACACTCATTTTAAATACCGATAATTTTAGTTGGGGTAATTTTAGTTACAACGCTAAAAAAGATTTGTTACGCACCGAAGTGCCTGTGATAAAAACACTGGATAGCACCGATGCTTTTACACTCTATTTTGAAGAAACAAATTTAGGAGCAGGCCTTATCATTATGTGGGACCAAGTAAAAGTAATGTTACCCATTTCATTTGCTAAAGAAACCGTTACCAATAAAAAGAAATAGAATTTTAATAGTACACTTATGAAATTAGCTACCAAATATATACACGCAGGTACAGAGCCAGATCCATCTACGGGCGCCATCATGACGCCAATTTATCAAACCTCTACCTATGTGCAAGAAGCCCCAGGCGTTAACAAAGGATATGAGTATGCAAGAAGCCAAAACCCAACCAGGGCGGCCCTTGAGAGCGCTTTTGCCGACATTGAAAATGGAAAATTTGGACTTGCATTTAGTAGTGGTGTAGCTGCAACAGATGCCGTTATTACATTACTTGAACCAGGCGACGAAGTAATTGCTGCAAATGATATGTATGGTGGTACGTATAGGCTTTTCACTAAAATATTTGCTAAGTATAATATTGTATTTACGTATGTAGATACCACTGATATTACACAAATAGAAAAAGCAGTTTCTAGTAAAACAAAATTATTGTGGATTGAAACGCCTACCAATCCACTCATGAACATTACGGATATTGCAGCCGTGTCTGCAATTGCAAAAAAGAACAACATCTTACTTTGTGTAGATAACACTTTTGCGTCTCCTTATTTACAAAATCCATTAGACCTAGGTGCCGATATTGTGATGCACTCTGCTACCAAATATTTAGGGGGACATAGTGATGTGATACAAGGTTGCCTTGTTATGAACGACGCAGCTCTTCGCGATCAATTATATTTTATTCAAAAAAGTAGAGGCGCTGTGCCTGGTCCGATGGACTGCTTTTTAGTATTGAGGGGTATTAAAACATTACACCTCCGTATGCAGCGCCACTGCGAAAATGGGGCTGCGATGGCTGCCTTTTTAAAGCAGCATCCAAAGGTTGAGCGCGTTTACTGGTGCGGGTTTGAAGACCATCCGGGTTATAACATTGCCAAAAAACAAATGCGTGGTTTTGGTGGCATGATGAGCTTTACTTTAAAAGATGACAGTGTAGCTAATGCAACAAGGGTTTTATCGAGTACCAAAGTATTTGCACTCGCCGAAAGTTTAGGTGGCGTAGAATCTTTAATTAACCATCCAGCTTCAATGACGCACGCTTCTATTCCAAGAGAAGAACGCATTAAAAACGGACTCTCTGATAGTTTAATTAGACTCAGTGTAGGTGTAGAAGATATAGAAGATTTAATTGCGGATATCAATAACGCAATTGGATAATAAGATTATTTGAGCGATGCTAATTTTTCTAGCGCGCGCTTTAGGGTTTCTTCTTTTTTTGCAAAACAAAAGCGGATTACTTTGTTGTCGGTTTTATTTTTATAAAATGCCGACACGGGTATGGTAGCAACGCCGTATTCCTGAATAAGTTTCATGGCAAAATCCGTGTCTGAGGCATCAGAAATAGTTGCGTAACTATAGCATTCAAAATAACTGCCACTAGACGGCAAACACTGTAATGGCGTAGCTTTCATAAGATCTCGAAAATAATCGCGCTTCACTTGCATTTGAGTACCAAGTTGTAAATAAGCATCTTTATTTTCCATGTAAGTTGCAAGCGCTACTTGCTTTGGCGTGTCTGCACAAAAGGCATTAAACTGATGCACTTTACGGTAGGCTTCCATTAAGGAAGTATCACCAATACAATAACCTAATTTCCATCCGGTAGCATGATAGGTTTTACCAAAAGAGAAACATACAAAACTACGTGCTAATAAATCGGGGTAACGAAGTATACTTTGATGTTCAATGCCATCATAGATTAAATGTTCATACACTTCGTCACTTAAAATAATAATGTTCGTACCCTCTACTATTTCTCTTAACTGCTCAATATCATTTTTTGAAAGCACCGTTCCAGTTGGATTGTGTGGCGAATTAATCATGATGCACTTAGTGCGATCCGTAATTCTTTCACGCACCAAATCCCAAGGAATAGAATAGCTTGGAAACTGAAGCGGAATGGTTACAGCAACTGCTCCATTGATTTCAATATTTGGAATATAGCTGTCGTAACAAGGTTCAAACACAATCGCTTCATCCCCTTTTTGCAAAATGGTAGTAAGAGCCGTGTAAATGGCATAGGTGCCGCCTGGTGTCACAATAATATCAGTTCCCGCAGATACCTGGGTTCCATAAAGTGCGTGTACTTTGCTTGCAATGGCCTCTCTAAGGGGTAAATAACCGTTTAAATGCGTGTACTGGTTATAGCCATTTCGCATAGCAACAGCCACTAGCTCTACGAGATCTTGCGGCATGTCAAAATCAGGAAAACCCTGCCCTAAATTAACAGCGCCATGCTTTGCAGCAAGTTCACTCATTACTGTAAATATGCTGATGCCCGTACTTGGTAATTTAGAAGTAACCTGCATGTGCGAGGGATAAAAAATTATAAAGCCAATTTGCTACCGAGCCTATTTAATTCGATCTCTGCAATTTTTGCCGTGTATTGTAGGTTCACCAAACGGTAACCGGCATTTTCAAAACTCTGCTGTGCTTGACGCACTTCAATAATAGTTGCCTGAGCTAATTCAAATTTTTGCATCACCAAATCTAGAAGCTGACCAGACAGTGCATAGTTGTCGGCTTCTGTTTGCATTTGCGTAATAGCATTGGTGTAGGCATTAAATGTTTTTACAGCATTTGTTTCAAGTGTTAATGCAAGATTTTCTTGTTGGAGTTTAGCACTGCGTGTATTGATGGCAGCTACTTGTCCTTGACGCTTAAACACAGAACCATTGTATAATGGAACACTCAGGTTCACACCAAAAAATGGACCATAACTTTGGTTGAGTAAAATAAAACCTGCTGCACTTTTATTACTATTTAAATTAAAACCAGTTGTAGCTCTTAAGGATGGCATACGAAGTGCGGCCGTTTCTTTTTCAATAAGTTGATTGATGGTAATTTGTGTAGCAGCTGCTAAATAATCTGGATTGGATGGCAGCGTTGCCTTGATATTTTCTAATGATAATGTTTTATCAATTGCAATTTTATCATCTACTACAATAACAGAGTCGGGTGCTTGTACCATCGATTGTAGTAAGTCTGCTTTGCTTTGTTTGATGATTAAGTATTGTGTTTCGAGGGTCTGCTTTTGCTGGTTTAAATCAAGCTTGGCCTGATATATATCTGCATTATTGGCAAGTCCCGCTTCTTTTCTAGCATCTAAAACATCAAGTCTTTTTTGAAAAACCGCAATAGATTTTTGAATGGTTTTTAATAATTCTTGTTGACGCACGATTTCATAATAACGAACGCTAACGAGCGCCATTGTATTTTGCAGTTGCGCATTGAGTACATTTTTATTGAGTAGTTCTAATTGCGCCAATCTTTTTTGCGTTGTTACGATGCGGTTGCCATTATATAACAACATACTTCCCGTAACACCTAGTTGTAAAATATTAGATCCTACATTGTTGCGTTGTGTGTTACGACTAGCATCCGGAAACTTTTGATTGATTGAAATGATTTGTTCGTTGTCAGAAGCGTTTACATTGACCGTTGGAAGTGCTCCAGCAACGCCCGGGTTATTGTTGATATTACTAATGGCTAATTGATTGCGAACCAGTTCAATATCATAACTATTTTTTAGCGCGATAGCAATGGCGTTATCTAACGTTAATTTTTGTTGCGCATTTACTTGTGAAACAGCGGCAACAATAAATAATACAACAAACCATTTTTTCATAGTTCAGATTTTTGGATCATTAACCAACAAGCGTTCCCACCTGCACACCTTCTACTACTTGTAATAAATTACCTGGCTTGTTCATATCAAAAACAATGATGGGTAATTTATTTTCCATACACAAAGTAAAGGCTGTCATGTCCATTACTTTTAAGTTTTTAGAAATACATTCTTGGAAACCAATGGTTTCAAATTTAGTAGCGGTAGGATCTTTTTCTGGATCGGCGCTATAAACACCATCTACACGTGTTCCTTTTAAAATAACATCGGCCTTCATCTCAATCGCACGCAGTGAACCCGCTGTATCTGTTGTGAAATAAGGGTTTCCAGTACCTGCGCCAAATATCACCACACGTCCTTTTTCTAAATGTCTAAGTGCTTTACGTCGGATATACGGCTCTGCAACCTGCTCCATATTAATCGCACTTTGCAGTCTTGTATACACACCAATTTTTTCTAACATCGCTTGCATAGCCATGGCGTTGATTACCGTAGCAAGCATACCCATATAATCTCCATGTGCGCGCTCAATACCACTATCCGCTTCATTCATGCCCCTGTAAATATTACCGCCACCAATTACAATAGCTACTTGTACACCTAGGTCTACTACTTTTTTAATATCCTGCGCATACTGTTCAATAATTTTTGGATTGAACGGATCGCCATTTCTTTGTTCA